>JBGTNZ010000021.1:0-2276 GCA_041742805.1 Aestuariivirga sp. | reverse complement strand
AAGGCATGCGGCGGCTTTCCGACAAGGCGCAAATCGAACAGGCGCTGCGGGTTCTGAAGGGCCGCGCCCGCATCAAGCGCACCATGTGGTCGAGGCGCGCCCAGGAATATGACGCAAAAATCAACTCCGGCGACCTGATTTCGGTGGCCGAAGTGGTGCGCGATCTTTACCGTTCCGAGCGCCAGCCCGAGCAATCCTATTCCGAGCGCCAGCTCTTCGAGCAGGCGCTGGAACGCATGGCCCGCGAAATTGCGGCTGTGAGGAAGATGGACGACGATCTGGCGATCAAGGAGCTCACGGAGTATCTCGTCAAGAACGCCAGGCGCGTTCCTGTTCCGGGCGAGAAGACCGAAGAGGACGCTCCCGCCGAGGAAGCCGCATAGGATTTCACCTACGTATTGAAAAAAGTCCGGGCATGATCCGGGCCTTTTCATTTGCCGGTGGGCACCCCTATAACATCACGGGCACGGTCCCGTAGCTCAGCTGGATAGAGCATCGGTTTCCTAAACCGGGGGTCGCAGGTTCGAATCCTGCCGGGGCCGCCATTCATGTCGAACAGCGCAGGCTATGATACACCTTGTGATGATCCCCGCCTTCGGTTGCGACGAAAGACTCTATGCTAAGATCGTTCCGGCCCTCAACGAAGTTTCCGCTCCACTGCCGATAATCGCGGATGGCGATACCTATGAAGATTGCGTCCGGCAAATATTGGACAGGGTGCCGGAAACTTTCGTAATCCTTGGCACCTCCTTCGGCGGCCGCGCTGCGATGGAAGTTGTGGTCGCCGCACCCGAGCGTGTTCGGGGGCTCATCGTCATCGGATCGACGGCAGGCCCTACAGCCGATCCCGCTGCGGGGCTGAGCCGATCGTTACGCTTGCGGCGCGGCGAAATGGAGGAGATCATCGCTGAAATGGGCGCCATTATCTCGCATTTGCCGGGTCCCAATGGTCCATCGACTAGAGATGCGTTCATCACGATGGCGCGGACCCAAGGCGCGGAGCTGATGGCTCGCCAGTCGGACGCTATGGCCAAACGGTCTGATCTCAGGCCACAGCTTTCCTCAGTTGCTTGTCAAGCCCTCATGCTTTGGGGCGCGCATGACCAGTTCGCTTCCGCCGACGATGGCCGCGCTCTTTCCAAGACAATCCCCCGCGCTCAGTATGTAGAGATAGCGGACTGTGGGCACTTCCCGCCGCTTGAGGCTCCCGACGAAACCGCAGACGCAATTCGTCGCTGGTTCATCGCCAACCGACTTATTTGAGGCTCATCAGATATTCGGCGATGGCCGCCACATCTTGTTCCGGAAGTTTCGACAAGTTGACCTGCACTGCGGCCATGCCGCCGGCCGACAGTTTTTCGTAGCCCAGCGTTTCGCCGAATTGCAGGGCCAGGGTCAAATCTTTCACATCCTTGTAGCGTCCGCGGGTTCCGAGACCTCGCAGCGACGGCACCTTGCCGGCGCCTTCGGGATGGGGACCGCCCGCGAATTCGCGGGCCTCGTCGCGCGCCATGAAAAGGGTGCGGGGCGTGTGGCATTCGGCGCAATGACCGGGAGCGTTCACAAGGTAGGAGCCGCGGTTCCACGTCTCCGATTGGGTGGGGTCGGGCTGCCACTGCGTGGTGTCGAGGCCCAGCCATTTCCACAGGCCGATGCCGCGCCGCAGGACAAAGCTGGCTGGTATTTCGGCCTTCCGCGCGGGCGAAACCACGGGCGGCAGCGTGGCCAGATAGGCCCTGATGTCGAGCACGTCCTCGGTTCGCATTCCCGCATAGGATGTATAGGGGAAAGCCGGAATGAGATGTGCGCCACCGCGCCCGATGCCGCGCTGCACGGCATTGACGAATTCGAGATCGCTCCATGAGGCGATGCCGGTTTGGCTTTCGGGCGTGAGGTTCGGCGGATAGAAAATGCCGATCGGGGTCTTGAATGGAGCGCCCCCCAAAGGCAGCGAGGCGTCAGCGCCCTTCAAATCAGGGCCTGGTTTGTGACAGGAGAGGCAGCCCGCGGCATAGAACAGCCGTTGGCCATTCGCTGGATTGGCGGTGTGCTGTGGCAAAGCCGCGGCCGTCAACGGGCGGGGCGCGCTGAGGAGCCAGAAAGCGATCAGCCCCAGCACCCCAAGCAGGGCAAGCGCCGCGAGATTGCGTTTCGTCAGGACTTTCAGAGGGGCCTATTCCTTCGGGCGGCGGAATTTATCGTGGCAGCCCTTGCAGCCATTGCCAACTTCCGGGAAAGCCGCCTTGAAGCTCGCTTCGTCCTTGCTCTCGCTCAGA
>JBGTNZ010000020.1:0-10775 GCA_041742805.1 Aestuariivirga sp. | reverse complement strand
GGCGTCAACGCCATCATGGTGGCGGGCGAACTGCTTGCCGAGATCAATCGCATCCGTAGCGATATTGAAGCCGAGGGCGATCCCTCAGGCCGTTTCGATCCGCCCCATTCGACAGTCCATGTCGGTCTGATCGAGGGCGGCACCGCCAAGAACATCATTCCCCGCCGTTGTACTTTCCATTGGGAAACCCGGCTGCTTCCAGGTGCGGGCCATCAGGCAATGCAGGAGCGTTTCGAAGCCTTCTCCCGCTCGCTTGAACCCGCCATGAAAGCTTTCGCCGCCGGCACGGGGATCACCACCAGGATCGTCGCCACTGTTCCGGGATTGGCGCCGGAGAAGGATACAGGGCTGGAAACGCTGGTGATGCATCTGGCGAATGCCAACGGCACCCACACGGCGCCCTATGTCACGGAAGCTGGGCTATTCCAGCAAAGCGGAATCCCAACCATCATCTGCGGCCCCGGCTCCGTGGAGCCCGCCCATCGGCCCGACGAATACATCGAGGCTTCCGAACTCGGTAAATGCGAGCAATTCATGCAGCGGTTGATGGAGCACTGCGGATAAGACATTCAAAAAGTTGTCATCCCCGCACTTTAAGCTTACTGCAACTTCCGCTCGATCTCCTCTTTCCATTCTTTCTCGAAAACTTTTTTCTTCCCCTCGTAGGCCTCAAGTTTGCCCCACACGATCCAGTGGGTTTTAGTCGATGTAAGGCGGCCGAAGGTTTCGGTCCGCGTGTTCCACGTTCCGCGGCTCAATTCCTCAGTCCAGTGAGTTTCCATCTTCACCGACAAAGGATCGTCCGGCATGATCGAATGGACTTCGCGGCCCACCGAATATGACACGAGCTTGTGCGGCATAATTTCGACTGAGCCAAAATCATCGACAATCTCGATGCGGACTTCGCCGGTGATGGGGTCGATGATGGTGTCGCGTTTGTGCCAAGGTTTCTTCAGCTCTTTCAGCTCCGCCGGTTCAGCTCCTTCGGGGGGTTGCCATGTCACCGGCGCCTCGCCGGGAATTTCCTTGCGAACCGGCACATGAACGTAAGACTTACCCGCATAAACCGTAAGCGTTACGGGTTCCGGGGCTGGCCACATCAGCGGGAAATAGGTGGTCGAAATGGCCACGCGGAGCTTGTGTCCCTTGGGAATGCGCCAGGCGACGTCGTCTAATTTGATTTTCATGCGGTAGCGCTTGCCGGGCTCGAGCCGCTCGGGATTCTCGCGGCTCTCGCGCATGCAAAGATTTTGCACGTGATAAGTAATGCGCGCCACCTCGCCCGTCGGGAAGACGTCGTTTAAGCGCACTGCGATCAAAGCCACGGGCTTGTCGACAGTGAAATCTAGTTCCACCGCTGGCTGGCCCACGATGTCCATATCGGCTATGAGCGCGGGTGAATCGAATGTAAGGGATCCCGCATCGTCGCTGGCCTGATCGCCGGAAAACTCCGGGCCGAGCCAAATAATGCAAAATTCGCCGCCTTCGAGGCCGATCGTCTGCTTAGACGAAATGGTGAGCGCTTTTTCCGCTCCTTCGCTGCCGCCGATGCCAGTCTCATTGAGGTGCCATTTCTTGGTATCGACGTTGCCGAAGCCCCAGAAACTGTCGCTCACCCAGCGGCCGTTGACATGTTCCTTGAAAGTTCCTGGCTTGTCGGCATCCATGATGTAATAGCGAAAGGCGGGGTCCCTCGAGACCCCGGTCCCCTCGTTTTTCAACCACTGGTCCCACCACCGCAACATTTCCTGAAGAAATCCGATGCGCGGCCCCGGAACCGCGAAATGCGGATATTTGTGCGCCCATGGCCCGATGATCGCCTTGCACGTGGTGCGAAGTCCCTTGATCAAGCGCGGCACGGCGTTGGAATAGCCGTCGTTCCAGCCGCCGACAACGAGAGTAGGCGTTTCGATCGCCATCCAGTCCTCGCACACCGAGGCGTGCTTCCAATAATCATCGCGATGCGGATGCTGCAGCCACGGGATCAGCAGGAAGGGCTCATTCTCCAGACGCTGCATCCACATCTTGCGCCATTTGTTGCCAACGAGCATCGGATCCGGCGGACGCGACGAATAGGCCAGCATGGTCGCGGCCCAACCCAGGTTTTCATTGATCAGGCAGCCGCCCTTGTAATGGATATCGTCCTCGTAACGGTCGTCGGTCGAACACAGGGTGACAATGGCCTTGAGCGCCGGAGGCCTCCGCGCCGCGACCTGCAGCGCGTTGAACCCGCCCCAGGAAATGCCAAACATTCCGACCTTCCCGGTGCACCAGCTTTGCCGCGCGATCCAGGCGATCACTTCAAGTGCGTCGTCCTGTTCCTGTTTGGCGTATTCATCGAACATCAGGCCATCGGAAGAGCCGTTCCCGCGTATGTCGACCCGAATCGCGGCATAGCCGTAGCCGGCAAAGTAAGGGTGGGTAAGCGCATCCCGCCAGACCGTTCCGTCCCGTTTACGATAGGGAATATATTCGAGGAGTGCGGGGACCGGCGCTGCTTCCGCGTCCTCCGGAAGCCACATGCGCGCCGCCAGTTTCACCCCATCGGTCATGGGGATCCAAAAATTCTCGATCTCCTTAACCCTGCGGGGGAACGCGGTCTTTGTGGCGATTGGCATGCAGCCCTCGGTTTTTCGGGTGTCTGACCCTGATAGGCGAGCGGACGGCCCTAAATCAAGATGAACGCGAGATAACGCATCGCACCAGAATTGGTTCAGGCCGGATTCCCTAGAACGCGGGACATCAACGAGTTCGAAGGGGATAAAAGATGTTCAGGATCGCCAAAATATTCGCCGCCGCCACCATCTTCGCCGGGCTTTTTGCCGCCGCCGCCGAGGCTGATACTTCTACCCAGTTCCAGGGCATTATCATTGTTCCGGCCTCCGCCAACCCCCATCAAGAGGACGCAGCTCCCGCCAGGCCGGCCCAGCCCCGTTTCAAGCGCGCCAAGATCGTAGCCTTCGGCATCGACGCCGCTCCGGGCTCGATCATCGTCAGCACCAAGGAGCGGGCACTCTATCTCGTCCTCGGCAACGGTAAAGCGGCGAAGTATCGCGTGGCCACCGCCAAGAAGGGTTTCGAATGGTCCGGCACCCACAAGGTTTCTTCCAAGACCCAGTGGCCCGATTGGCGCCCACCCGCTGAAATGCGTGCTCGCCGCCCCGACCTCCCGGCCTTCATGCCCGGCGGCCCGGACAATCCGCTGGGAGCGCGCGCCCTCTATCTCGGCTCCTCGATCTACCGCATTCACGGCACCAACGAGCCTAAATCCATCGGCAAGCCCGCGTCCTCCGGCTGCATCCGCATGCTGAACGAGGACGTGACCGAACTCTATCGCTTCGTGAAGGTGGGCGCGACGGTGACGGTTATCTAAATTTCGCCACAACAGTCCTTTTCTCCTCCTCCGCGTTTCATTCTGCAGGGGAGGAGTTTAAGCAATGCACGGAACAGCCAAAATCGCGTGGCCGGTCAAAACCCGCGAGATACACAACCATCACATGAACTCGATCGTGTGGAACGATTTCAAGTTCCGCGATGACGACATCATCGTCGCCACCTATGCGAAATCCGGCACCACCTGGATGCAGCAGATCGTGTCCCAACTCGTCTTCAACGGGGAGGAGGGCATTGACGTCTCCGCAATTTCTCCTTGGGTCGATCTCCGCATCATGCCGCCCGAGGCGATTTCAGGCCTCGAGCACCTTTCCCATCGCCGCTTCATTAAGACTCACCTGCCCGTCGATGCGCTGGTTTTCTCGCCCAAGCCCAAATACATCTACATTGGCCGCGATGGCCGTGACGCCGTGTGGAGCCTGTTTAACCATCACAGCAACGCCACCGATGATTATTTCGAAGCCTTCAACAACACGCCTGGCCGCGTTGGCCCCCGGCTGGAGCGCGGTTCCGGCGACGTTCATGATTTTTACACCGGTTGGTTCAACGGCGATGGGTTCCCCTATTGGTCTTTCTGGGAAAATATCCGCTCCTGGTGGAATATCCGCGATCTGCCGAACGTCAAGCTGATCCATTTCAACGATATGAAGTCCGATCTCGCCGGTTCAATCCGCGAGATCGCGGAATTCCTCGGCATTGCGCCGGAACAATCCACATTCCCGCAAATCCTCGAGCACTGCAGCTTTGACTACATGAAAGCCCATGCCGAGAAGGTGGCGCCGCGCGGCGGCATTATGTGGAACGGTGGCGCCAGGACCTTCATCAACAAGGGTACCAACGGCCGCTGGCGCGACACGCTGACCGCTGAGGAGGTACGGGCCTATGAAGCGAAGGCCGTCGCCGAGTTGGGGCCCGAATGCGCCAAGTGGCTGGCCGGAGGAAAGTCCGGGTCCTAATCCGGCAACATGCCTTCGTGAGCGAGAAGATGGACGGCTTCGACAATGGCGTCGAAACCTTCCATCGCCGGTTTGCTGACATGCCTTGCGCGCATGTAGGAGTGGGCCAAGGCCGGCTCGCGCCGAAGCCGAACGCCAATCCCCGCCTTCTTGAGTTTATCGTGGAAGATCACGCCGTCATCGCACAGCGGATCATGCTCGGCCACGGTGATGAAAGCAGGAGGCAGGCCCGAGAGATTGGTCGCGAGATTTGGAACGGCGCAGGGATCGGTCCAGTTGCGCCCGCCGCGTTGGCCAAGGAAACTCTCAAGATAAAAATTCATCTCATCTCGGGTGAGGCAGGGCGCCTCCGCGTTGCGGGTGTATGAATCTGTTTCCGTATCCGCGCCCAGCACCGGATAAATCATCACCTGCCCGCGCAATTGCGGCAGCCCGCGCTCCTGGAGTGAAAGCGCCAGACCCACCGTCATCTGCCCACCGGCGCTGTCGCCAGCGCCGATAATGTGGGTGGGATCTATGCTCATGGCTCTTCCCGCCGTTCGCATCCACTCCAAAACATTGTGCGAATCTTCCAGCTGCGCAGGATGGGGATGTTCCGGCGCCAGCCGGTAATCGACCAGCACCACCACCACATCCGCCCGGTCGGCGATTTCGGCGCACACGTCGTCATGGGTCTCGCACGAACCCAAGACCCAGCCGCCGCCGTGAAAATAAATGACACCCGGCATTGGCGCATTGCCCGGCGGCCGGAACACCCGCACATGGACGCCCCCCGCATCGAGGTCCTCAACGATCAAACGCGGAGGGCGGGCCGCCCTGAACATGCGGCAAACATCGTCCCACGCCTTGCGCTGACGGTCGAGCGGCCACTGCGCTGACTCGGGCGGGGAATGCCGCGACAGTTCCTCGTAGAACTTCAACATGCCGGGATCGACGGGAACAGGCGGCGTCATCTGTATTCCTGCGGATAAATCTGTCATATGCGGGGATAACAACTCTGCCCGAACGAGCAGGAACCGTCCATTCCCCTCATGGTATGGCCTTTCACCAAAGAAATTAGCCCCCCGGACCCGGGATCACGCGGTGGTCCGGAGCTAGAACGCAGCCGTCTCGCCGATTTTGTGCGGGCCTTCCCCGATCCCGTCATGGTGCTGGACCGCAACGGCATCGTCATCATCGCCAATGATCCAGCCTCGGACGTGCTCGAAGTTGATCCCGTGGGTCAACATCTTTCCGCCTCCATCCGCGCTCCAGCGGTTCTTGAAGCAGTAACCGCCGCGCTTGGCGGCGCGGCTCCGTCCCGCGTTGAATATGAAGTGCGTGTTCCGCTCCTTCGCCATTTTGATGTGTATGTTTCTTCTATTCCGGGCGAAGCGACCGTTCTCATCGTGCTCAAGGATTTAACCCGCGAGCAGCAGATCGAGAGGATGCGCGCCGATTTCGTGGCGAATGCCAGCCACGAGTTGCGCACACCCCTGGCCTCGCTCTCGGGATTCATTGAGACACTGATGGGCGCGGCGAAAAACGACGCGGCGGCCCGCGAAAAATTCCTCGAGACCATGCGGACTCAGGCTGACCGAATGAAACGCCTGATCGACGATCTGCTTTCGCTCTCGCGGATCGAGATGAACGTCCACCTACGCCCCTCCGGCACGGTCGACCTTGCCCAAATCGCGCGCCATGTCGCCGACACGATGTCCGGCATGGCCAAGGCCGAGGGTTGCGAACTTCGTCTCGATTTGCCCGAACGGCTCACGGTCACGGGAGACCGGGACGAACTCGTGCAGGTGGTGCAAAACCTCGTCGAGAACGCGCTCAAATATGCGAGCGGCGGGAAAGCAATTCACATTATGGGACGCCGCGCGGACAGCCATGTCGAACTGGCGGTCCGCGATCATGGTCCCGGTATTGCTGCGGAGCATATGCCGCGTCTCACCGAACGTTTTTACCGCGTCAGTGTGCAGGAAAGCCGGTCGCGCGGCGGAACAGGCCTTGGCCTTGCTATCGTGAAACATATCCTCATCCGGCACCGGGGCGGCCTGCAAATTGAGTCGGAACTGGGAAAGGGAAGTAACTTCACCATACGCTTTCCGGCGACAACCTAGTAGGCCGTCATCCTGCTGTCATTATGGCATGACCATTGGGGTCCATGCTCGTTCTGCTGCTCCTCCGCCATGCAAAAACCAGTAAGACCGATACTGGACGGCAAGACATTGACCGGCCTCTGACCAAGCGTGGCAAGCGCGACGCGGATGCCATGGGCCGCTATATGCAAGCCAATGGTTTATTACCAGATGTGGTTTTATGCTCTCCATCGCGCCGGACCCGAAGCACTTGGGACCTAGTGGCCAATCGATTGAAGTCGAACCCAAAAATTCTCTTTACAAACGGCATCTATGCCTCCCGCGACGGTGAAGAACTTAAAGACGCTATCCGCCGTCAGGGCGGCGAGGCAAAATCTCTACTTCTGGTAGGGCACAACCCGTCGATGGAACAACTAGCTCGTCAACTCGCTCAAAAAGGCGAGAAAAAGGGACGATCGCGGCTGGAGGTTAAATTTCCCACGGCCGCCCTTGCTGTGCTGTCCTTGAACACCGATAATTGGAAAACCATGAGTGAAGACGCGAGCAAGCTGGTTCGCTTTGTAAGGCCCGCTGACATTCTTATCGAAACTTAAGGGCAGAAAAGTTTCGGTTTCGTTTAGTCATGGCCCTCTTTCGGCCAGATCCATCCCGATAGAAGCGCGCCGGCGATGGCGCCCGTTATCTGTGCAGCAATGAAGGGAAATACTCCCGCCAGAGAAATTCCCGCAAAGGTGTCCGATAGAGCACGAGCTATCGTCACAGCAGGATTTGCAAATGATGTGGACGCCGTAAACCAATAGGCTGCTGTTATGTATAGACCGACGGCGAAAGGAACGGCGGGACGGTTGTTGGCGAGGCACCCGAAAATGGTCAATACCAAGCCGAATGCGGCGATCGATTCGGCAATCCACTGGCCCAGGCCCCATCGGACGGTCGAAGACATCTGAAACATGTTCAGATCGAACATCAGGTGAGCGGCCCAGCAGCCTGCAATGCCGCCCAATATTTGGGACACTACGTAGACAACCAGGGAGGGTGCGTCCAGTTTCCCGCGCATGACCATGACCAGCGAAACCGCTGGATTGAGATGCGCCCCTGAAACCGGGCCAAAAATAATAATAAGGACGATAAGAATGGCGCCGGTGGGCAAGGTGTTTCCCAGCAGTGCAATTGCTCCATTCCCGCCTGCCAGGCGCTCAGCCATGATTCCGGAACCGATGACGGTTGCAACCAGAAATCCCGTGCCCAGTGCCTCCGCCGCTGAGCTTCGCGCGCGGTCCGTCCCCATCCTATCGAAGCCTCCGCCCCATTTCGTCAACGATCCGCTCGCCATCTTCCTTGCTGAAGGCACCCGGCTGTGAGGCAGGAAGAATGTCGAGCACGGTTTTGGATGGACGGCACAACTTGACCCCCAGCGGCGTCACCACGATCGGCCGGTTGATAAGAATGGGGTGTTGAAGCATCGCATCAATCAAATCACCGTTTGTGAGGTTTGGGTTTTCAAGGTGAAGGTCCGCGTACGGAGTGCCTTTCTCCCTCAGCAACTGTCGTGGGAGAATGCCCATGCGCCGGATCAAGTCTAATAACATTGCACGGCTTGGTGGCGTCTTTAAATATTCGATCACGTGCGGCTCTATCCCGGCACCGCGGATTAAACCGAGTGTGTTGCGTGAGGTGCCGCACTCGGGATTATGGTAGATGATGATATCCAACAGCTCTTCTCCTGCCCTACAAATCTTCGGGCGATGTTACATTTGCATGACGAAAAACGAGGGTCGGTTCGAAGCCTTTCCAATCCGCATCGAGTCAGAGCTGGCCTCTGCAAGGGCCGAGGAACGCGAAGGCGGCAAGTCGAGCTGGTTCCGGAATAATTATTAATATTCAATAAGATGACCTGTCATAATCATGTGATCCAGATGTCACATAACACTCATGTCTCGCCCCTAGTTTCCGGCCGTTCGCAACAGGAGACACGAGGAACATGAAACGTATCTTGATCGCCGCCAGCGCTTTGGCGCTGCTCGCCGGCCCGGCCCTTGCCCGCGACCAGATCCGCATCGTTGGATCGTCCACCGTTTATCCCTTCACCACCGCCGTCGCTGAAGCCTTCGGCAAGGCCACGACCATGAAGACACCGGTGGTGGAATCAACCGGCACGGGCGGCGGCATGAAACTGTTCTGCGCTGGCATCGGCGACGATCACCCCGATTTCACCAATGCCTCTCGCCAGATCAAAAAGAGCGAGTTCGAGGCGTGCGACAAGAGCGGCGTCACCGAAATCATCGAAATCAAGGTAGGCTTCGATGGCCTCTCCTTCGCCCACGCGAAGGAGGCAGGCGATCTGGCGCTCACCAAGCAGCAGATCTTCATGGCGCTCGCCAAGGAAGTGCCGGATGCCAACGGCAGGCTTGTCGCCAACCCCTACAAGATGTGGAACGAGATCGATCCCTCGCTCCCGGCCCTGAAGATCGAAGTGCTGGGCCCGCCGCCCACCTCCGGAACTCGCGATAGCTTCATGGAACTCGTCATGGAGAAGGGCGCGGAGAAATTCGAGTCCTTGGCCGAGCTGAAAAAGTCCGATCCCAAGGCCTTCGAAACCGTTTGGAAATCCATGCGCGAAGACGGCGCCTTCATTGAAGCCGGCGAGAACGACAATCTGATCGTGCAGAAGCTGCAGGCCAACCCCGATGCGCTCGGCATCTTCGGCTATTCTTTCCTTGAGCAAAATGAAGGCACGATCAAGGGCGTGCCCGTTGATGGCATCGCCGCATCCTACGAGACGATTGCCGACGGCAGCTACAAGGTTGCCCGTCCGCTCTTCGTCTATGCCAAGAAGCAGCACATGGACAAAGTTGCCGGCATGAAGGAGTTCATCGCCGAATACGTCTCCGACAAGGCCCTGGGTGAGGAGGGCTATCTCGCCGACAAGGGCCTCGTCACCCTGCCGGGCGACCAGGCTGAAAAAACCCGCGCCATCGCGACCTCCCTTGAAATCCTCAAGGGCGACCAATTGAAGTAGGTGTGTAGCGTAGCACGGCGGATGGAAGGAGCCCGCGGATGTACCGGCCCTTCCATTTTGTTTTTGTGTTGTGAACCGGCTGAGTTCTTCAATCCCGTCATTCCGGCGAACGCCGGAATCCAGCTTTGACATGGACCCCGGCTGTCGCCGGGGTGACGAATTGAAAAAGGGTATTGCGCGATGATCGTCTGGGCAGTTTTTGCCGTCGCTTTGGTCGCGGTAACCGCCTTCGTGGCTGGCCAAACGCGGGCGAGGGGACTGCGCGTCGCTGGCGGGCCCATGCTCCATTCCTTGCCCTCTTATCACGGGCTCTATCTTGCGGCTGCCGCCCTTTCCGCAGCCATCCTTGCAGCGGCGGTTGCGGCCTTCGCCATCGGTCCGCAATCATTGGCTACGCCGCTAGCCGCTGCGGTCGCCGGCACGTTGGCGGCGCTGGCGCTCCTTCCCCGCATCTCCACGCTATTCCGTGCACGGAATACCTTCGAACGTTTCATCACGGTGCTTCTGATCGCCTGTTCCGCCGTGGCGGTGCTGGCCACCGCCGGTATTGATTTTTCGGTGCTGTTTGAGTCACTTAGCTTTTTCAGCGAAGTGCCGGTCGCTTCGTTTCTGTTTGGCACGGTCTGGGCGCCAACCGCTGAGCCTCCGTCCTTCGGCATCCTCCCGCTTCTCGTGGGCACTTTGCTCATCACCTTCATCGCCATTCTGGTGGCGGGCCCCTTGGGCCTGCTCTCGGCCATCTATATGGCGGAATACGCGTCTCCGAAACTTCGCGGCATCGCCAAGCCGTTGCTCGAAATGCTGGCGGGCGTGCCGACCGTGGTCCTGGGATTTTTTGCGGCCTTGACGGTGGCTCCTCTGATCCGCTCGGCGGGACAATCGATCGGGTTTTCGGTCGCATCTGAATCGGCTCTCGCGGCAGGATTGGTCATGGGTATGATGATCGTGCCGTTGATCTCGTCTCTCTCCGACGACATCATCAACTCCGTGCCGCAATCCTTGCGCGATGGCTCTTACGCCATGGGCGCCACCCACTCCGAAACCATCCGCCGCGTGGTGTTGCCTGCGGCCCTTCCCGGCATCGTATCGGCTTTCATGCTGGCGATCTCGCGCGCCATCGGCGAGACCATGATCGTGGTCATGGCGGCGGGCCTTGCCGCCAATCTCACCTTCAATCCGCTGGCCGCCGTCACCACCATCACGGTGCAGATCGCCACCCTTCTGGTGGGCGACCAGGAATTCGATTCCGCCAAAACGCTTTCGGCCTTCGCGCTTGGCTTTGTGCTGTTCATTTTCACTCTGGCGCTCAACGTCGTCGCCTTG
>JBGTNZ010000019.1:0-6525 GCA_041742805.1 Aestuariivirga sp. | reverse complement strand
GTCGGTGAGCAGACCCTTCTCGGAAATTTTTCCCGTACTGCCGCCGTAGCCGCGATAGGATACGTAGAGCACGCCGAAGCCATGCCCGGCGTAGTATCGGAAGCGGTTTGGCCGGTCGCCGATCTCGCCGGCATTGCCGTGGAAATAAAGGATGGTCGGACGGCCGGCTTTGGCGGCCACGTACCAAGCGACGATGCGCTCGCCATCGGGCGTCGCCAGAGGATTGACCGTAACCCCGGAAAGACCCACCGTCTCGGGACTCAGTCCCTTGTCTTGCGGAAAATATTGCAGGGTCCGCTGCAGCAGATACATGGCCAGCAACACGCCGGCATAGGCAAGCACGGCAATGAGTGCTGCCTTGCCCAGCGCCGTCATGCCTCGACCAGTTTGGCCGGTATCAGCGTGTCGCTCGTCCAGCACCAGACCGCTAGCAAGGGCTGCCCGGTTGTTCTGGTGGCGTGCACGACGAAAGGTTCGTGCCAGATGGTGGCGCCGGCCGATTTCATCTCGAAACCGCCGGCGCCGCGCTTCCACTGGGAAGGACCGGTCAGCGGCCAATACAGTTCCGGCGCCGGGTGATAATGATCCCTGTAATGATGGTAGGGGCCGAGCATTATGAGGCCCAGAAGAAAATCGCCGCCGGGGAAAAACCCGTGGGGGCCGATGATCTGGCTCCAGCCGTAATTGTCAAGAAAGCCCTCGCCCAAAACGGTGTCGTTGTAGCCCGCCGACTGCCGCCACTGCAGATGATCGGCAACCGCCGCGATTGCCGCCGCGAGATCGGCATCGATCAGCATGGTCTCGGCGGTGCACTCCGCGAAATTGCGGAGAACCGGCAATTGCGTGGGCACTGGCGCGTGAAAACTGGAACGGTTCACCGGTTGCTCCGACAGCCTTTCCAGCACACGCTCGACGCCCTCGCCGCCGCGAGCGGCAAGACCGCGGGCAATCGCGCCGACAAGCCATTGGGCATTCTCGAAAAGGGTTTCAGTCACGCCAGCTTCCTAACACCGGCCAAGATGGGCGATAGCGGCTTTTCGCGCCAGCGTTAACGGGTTACGATATCCCGGGGCCGGTGATCTCCTTCAAAAGCTTCCGGTAGATCGCCTCGCCATAGGCCTCATAATTGTTTGCCGGAATGACGAAATGGCCCTCGCCGCCCGCCACCTGCTCCTCGAAATAGCGGTCAAGGGTTGGCCACTCGTTGAGAATTGCCAGGCCATTGATGGTGATGCCCGAGGCCACGACGCGGTCGCGCGCGGCGTCCACCGGGGGGCCGATGTTGTTGCGGCCATCGGAAGACACATCGATCACGCGGCGCTCAGCCGGTGGCCCCGCGGCGAACAGCGCATGGCCATAGGCAAGTGCCGTCGAGATCGACGTGCCGCCCTCGGCCAGGCGCCGGGGCATCCTTGCGAGGATGTGGCCCACTTCATCGGCATCGGCATCGCCTGCCAGGATTGTCCAGGGCAGGACCACCATCTGGTTGCCCTCATCCGACCATTGCATGACAATAACGGCGATGCGCTGGCGATAGCCCGCGCGGATCGCCTTCTTGACCTCGGGCCGCAAGAATGCACGGCCGAGCCCTTCCATCTGCAAGCGGAATTCAACGGCATCGACGCTGAAGGAGCAATCAACCGCGAGCACCAGGGCAAGATCGACGGCGGATTCCTGCGCCTTACCGGCGGGCTGAGGCAGCAACAAAGCAAAGCCCAGCGCCAAGATCGCGCCCCAACGCGACAACCATCTGTTGCTACACCGCGTACCCATGCTCATCTCCCCGATGGATGGCCGCCTGACATCACGATCCTATTGCGCGTCAGGGCTTATGGGAAGGACCTTGTCTCTTGACCCAGGCGTTATAAATGACCAGATATAGCGCATGAACGACCTGACCTTCCCCACGCTCGCAGGCTCAGCGCCGCTGGTCGATACTTTTGGCCGGCACATCACATATTTGCGCGTGTCGGTCACCGACCGCTGTGATTTCCGCTGTGTCTATTGCATGGCGGAGGACATGACGTTCCTGCCCAAGAGAGATCTCCTGTCGCTGGAGGAATTGGACAGGGTGTGCAGTGCCTTTATCGATAAGGGCGTAGCCAAGATCAGGCTCACGGGTGGCGAGCCGCTGGTGCGCAAGGGCATTATGACCCTGATCGAGAGTCTCAGCCGCCATTTGCGCTCGGGCGCGCTTGAGGAGCTGACGCTCACCACCAACGGCAGCCAGTTGGCGCGATACGCTGTCGAGTTAGCCGCCCACGGCGTGCGCCGGATCAATGTCTCGGCCGATACACTCGACCATGCGAAGTTCAAGAAGATTACGCGCTGGGGCGACCTCGCCAAGGTGAAGGAGGGTATCCGCGCGGCGCAGAACGCGGGGCTTGCCATCAAGATCAATGCCGTGGCGCTCAAGGGCGTCAACGATACGGAAATTCCCGAAATGATCCGCTGGGCCCATGGCGAGGGCATGGATCTGACGCTGATCGAAACCATGCCGCTTGGCGATATCGATGGCGACCGGACCGATCAGTATCTGCCGCTCTCAGTGGTGCGGGCCAATTTGATGAACCAGTTCACGCTTGAGGATATCCCGTACAAGACCGGCGGCCCTGCCCGCTATGTGCGGGTAAAGGAAACCGGCGGCCGCTTGGGCTTCATCACGCCGCTCACCCATAATTTCTGCGAAAGCTGCAACCGGGTGCGGCTGACGTGTACGGGCACGCTTTATATGTGTCTTGGCCAGGAAGATGCCGCCGATCTTCGTGCGCCATTGCGCGCCTCGGAAGGCAATGGCTTGCTCAATGCCGCCATCGATGAGGCCATCACGCGGAAACCCAAGGGCCATGATTTCATTATCGACCGGCGCCACAACAAGCCCGCCGTTTCCCGCCACATGAGCGTCACCGGCGGCTGACTCTCAAACTCTAACGCATCAATCCCGCCTTCCGCAGTGCATCCTCGATGACGGTTCTAATCCCGCCAGTGTTAGCAGGCGGCGGCGGTATCCGTTGCTGGTCCCGTACCAGTCGAGGCTTCGAGAGCACCTCAGCTCCCGCGGTGCTACGTGGGCGGCTTTGGCCCGGCTTCAGGATTCCCCAGAAGCGCGCAATGTGGCTTGTCGAAGATATTCCGGCCTCGAGCATGAACGGGCCAGCGAACCCCAAACCATCCTCCCCAGAGGTCTTGAGCGGGGCGCCGTGGCCCATTCCGGCAATGATATATTCCTCGATCAATGCTCTGCCTTCGGCGTTGCACCAGATCCGGCGGGTGTGACCGTCGATAATTTCCGTGCGTGTTGAAGTTTCGCGCAACCCATGAATCTCCCGCCACTGTCCGATGATTGCCTCGGCGTTGGAGGAATCAACAGTATGATCGGCCGAGCCCTGCCAAACCGAGACAGTCGGCCATGGACCCTGGTGAGTGGATGCGCCTTGCACCAACCCATCCAGGCGCAGCTTTGAAGGGCTACGCATGCTTTCGAAAGCTTCGGGAATCGTGGTGGCGCTTCCATAGGGAAGACCTGCGATAATGGCGCCGCCGGCAAATATATCCGGATAAGCCGCCAGCATGACCGCAGTCATGGCGCCGCCCGCGGAAAGTCCGGTCACAAAAATCCGGCGGCGGTCGATAGCGTGGGCGACAACGAAAGTTTCGATCATCTGGCGAATGGAAAGGGCCTCGCCCCCATTGCGCCGGATATCTTCCGGGACAAACCAGTTGAAGCAAAGATTGGCATTGTTGCAGCGCTGCTGCTCGGGAAACAGCAGCGCAAATCCCATTTGATCGGCCAATTGCGACCAACCGGAATTGTAGTCAAAGCCCGCCGCCGTCTGAGTACAGCCGTGCAGTACGACAACGAGCGGAGCACCGTCAGGCAGTTGTGCTGGAACATAAAACCTGGATTGCAAGGCACCGGGGTTGGAGCCAAAATTGAATAGATCGGACAACCGATCATTAACGGGGTCGTTCGCAGGCGACCTGCTCCCGGCGCGGAACGCCTGAAGGCGAGCGATGGTTTTAGCTAGGCCTCTCAACTTGACATCCATTTTTTGGCATCCCGTGTTTCGCTGCATGAGGCAATATTGTTGCTGCACTGCACAATACAAGCCTTTCCTTGCTAAACCCGCCGGGAATGGAGGAGGCCGCATATCAGACATTCAGGTTCGGTGCTGGACAGGCGCGGTGCGGAGCTGAATAAGCGGTATATATGCCGCAGCGCTTTCTCCCCCAGCATACAACGCTCCGTTCCGGCTTGTTCATGGTTCTGGCCATGGGCAGCTTTGTAGCAAACGACACGATGGTGAAGCTGGTTGGCGCGAGCCTGCCGGTGGGCGAGATTATCGCGCTTAGAGGCATTATGGCGGCACTGATCATTGCCGCTATCTGTGCTAGCCAGGGCGTCCTCCTGAGCCTGCCGCAACTGCGCAACAAAAACGTTCTGACGCGCGCCTCGCTTGATCTTGTCGCTACCATCCTGTTCATCACGGCACTCATGCATATGCAGATCGCCAATCTGACAGCGGTGATGCAGGCGGTGCCGCTGGCGGTGGCGCTGCTCTCGGTGCTTTTTCTCGGCGAGAAAGTGGGCTGGCGGCGAAGCCTGGCAATTGTGCTGGGATTCATCGGCGTGCTGCTGATCGTCAAGCCCGTGCCGCAAACCCTCACGCTCTACGATTTCTTTGCGCTTCTGGTGGTCATCGCCGTGGCAGTGCGCGATCTCGTCACCCGGAAAATACCCTCGCGCGTGCCCACACTGATTGTGGCTTTGGCCAATGCCATTTTCGTAACATTGGGCGGAGCGATGCTGTTGCTTTTCGAAGGCTATGCGATGCCGGCGGCGTGGCAGATCGCCTATCTCGCGGTGGCCGCGATCTTCCTCGCATCCGGCTACATGTTCATGGTGGCCACACTGCGGCTCGGCGAACTCTCGGCCACGGCACCCTTCCGCTACACCATTATGATCTTCGCGATCATGTCAGGCGTTCTGGTGTTCGGCGAATTTCCCGACGTGCTTGCCATGGCAGGCATGGCGCTCATCGTGGCGACCGGGCTCTACGCGGCGCACCGGGAAGCGCGCGTTAAAGATATTTCCAGAATGCCACTGCCGTGAGGCAGACGGCCCAAACAAGGAGCCCGCGGCGTATAACCTGCGGCGACAGCCGCCTGGCGAAACTCACCGCGACATAGCCGCCGGAGACAGCGCCCGCCATCATCACCAGCGAGGGCGCCCAGCGGATAATCCCGGCGCTTGCGAAGATCGCAATTGAAACCATCGTCAAAAGCGCGAATGTGATATTGCGCACCGCGTTGGCCTGGTGAATATTCATGTGCGAGAAAATCGCGTAGATCGCGAACATGATAATGCTGATGCCGAGGCCGAAATAGCCGCCGTAGATATAAACGAGAAACTCCAGGAAGAAAGATAACCAGAGCCAGCGGCTGCCATCGAAGGCGAAGTTTCGCTCCAGCCTGATCTTGAGCCATGGGCCAAAGGCAAAACATAGCGTGGCGAACAGCAAGAGCCATGGAATGACCCTTAGGAAGGTTGCCTGCCCGGTATAGATGAGAATAGTGGAACCTATGATGCTGCCGAGTGCCGCAAGCCCAAGCCTTACTCCCAGGTGTCTTTTCACACTGGCCAGTTCACCGCGATAGACCAGGGTGCCGACGACATTGGCCGGCAACAAGGCTACGAAATTCGAGGCGTTGGCTTCGATCTCGCTCAGGCCCGCGGCCACCAGTAACGGAAATGTCATGAAGCCTGCGCCGCCCGCCATGACATTGATCATGCCGGCGAGCACGCCACCGGCAAACAGCATAAGGATTTGGGGGAGATCCACGATTCATAACTTTATTCATGGAAGCCGGGACAGTCTATAAGCGTACTGAATGCAAAGGAGACCCCACGAGTTGCGCGCCAGATTGCGAAGCCTTGCCACCGCCGTGCCTGAAAACACGCTGAAGACCGAAGACGTGATGCGCGAGGCGGCGACGATTTTCGCGGGGCGCCATGTGGACTTCGAGCGCATGATGCCGGTGTTCGCCAATACCGGGATAGAGCGCCGCTACTCGGTCAAGCCCTATAGCTGGTTCAGGGGCGATCAGGGCTGGCCCGAGCGGACACAGGCGTTCATCGAAGGCGCCACGGATTTGTTTCGCCGCGCCGTGCTGGCGGCGCTGGCCAAAGCCGATGTTGCTGCTGAACGGGTGGACAGCATCGTCACCGTTTCATCTACGGGCGTGGCGACGCCTTCCATCGAAGCGCGCGTGCTGCATGAACTGGGTTTCCGCGACGATGTGCAGCGTGTTCCGGTGTTCGGGTTGGGATGTGCAGGCGGAGTCTCGGGCCTTTCACTGGCGGCGCGCCTGGCGCAAGCCGCGCCAGGTTCCATCGTGCTGATCGCGGTGATCGAACTTTGCACGCTGGCCTTCCGGCCCGATGAGATGACCAAATCGAATATCGTGGCAACCGCGCTCTTCGGCGACGGGGCCGCGGCCTGTGTGCTCTCCACCGAAGGCGAA
>JBGTNZ010000018.1:0-4670 GCA_041742805.1 Aestuariivirga sp. | reverse complement strand
GATTGCCTGGCGGCTTTGCTTCTCGGCGGCGGTCTGAACAGGTTGCGCACCAGTGGCGCGGCGGCGGCAATTCTGGCCGTGGCATTTCTACCTTTCCCGCCATCCGCCCTTGCGGATGCGCTGGAAGATTTCGCCATGCGAAGCGCCCTTGAGACCCACATCGCCTATGTCATCACCGGCGACGCCGAGATTGACCGGATCAGCGAGGAAGGCCTCAAAGGCCTTGGCCTCATCTTGAACGAGCTCACCTCGGTGGAAGCGGGCGAACCCATCGGCGTCAATATCGAGAGCGACGAGATCGTATTCTTCCCGCTGCTCTACTGGCCGGTACAAAACGATGCCCCCACGCCCTCGGCCGAAGCGCTGACGCGGATCGACGCCTACATGAAAAACGGCGGCACCATCTTCTTCGATCTCCGCGAGGATGGCGGGGGCGCCAACGCCTTGACCGGCGGCGCATCCGCAACAGCGGACGCTCTTGCCCGCATGCTGGCCAAGCTCGACATACCGCCGCTGGAGCCCGTCCCTACCGATCACGTGCTGACCAAGGCCTTCTATCTCATGCAATCCTTCCCCGGCCGCTATGATCAAGGCCCGCTGTGGGTCGAGCGCGCCGACGCGCAAGGCACCACCGCCGGAAACGCCGACGGCGTGAGCGCCATCATCATCGGCTCCAATGATTATGCGGCGGCCTGGGCCCTCGATGCCAACGGCGAGCCGCTCTACGCCGCGATTCCCGGCAACAACCGCCAGCGCGAGATGGCCTTCCGCGCCGGCATCAACGTCGTGATGTATGCCCTGACCGGCAACTACAAGGCCGACCAGGTCCACGTGCCGGATCTCCTCGAAAGGCTCGGCCAATGATGGGCTGGGAAATTTCTGTCTCGCCGTTTTTCGCTATACCGCTCCTCGCCGTGGCAGGCTTCGCGGGCCTCCTCTTCGTGGTACTTGCGGCGTGGAGCCGATCACGCGGCTGGTGGCTGCGTGGCATCGCCCTTGGTCTGCTGTTTGCGGCACTTCTCAATCCATCCCTCCGCCAGGAGGAGCGCGAAAACCTGACCGACATCGCCGTCGCCGTCATCGACCGCAGTCTCAGCCAGAACGCCGGCAACCGCACGCAACAAACAACGGACGCCGAGCTTGCCCTCAAGCAAGAGGCCGCCCGGCTCGCCAACACCGAATTTCGCATCGTCGAGGTACGCTCCGGCATCACCTCCGATGATGATGGCACGCGCGCCTTCGAGGCGCTGAACCGTGCGCTCGCTGAAATTCCGCCCGAACGCTTCGCGGGCGCCGTCATGGTGACCGATGGCCAGATCCACGACGCGCCCGCCGCTACACCGGGTACCGGCGGTCCAATCCACGGCCTCATCACCGGCGCCAAAAACGAACGCGACCGGAGAATCGTCATCGATCAGGCTCCACGCTTCGGCATCGTCGGCAAGCAGCAAACAATCCGTTTCCACGTCGAGGAGGTGAATGGCGAAGAAGGCCCTGTCGATGTGAGCATCGTTGCCGGCCAGGGCGATCCCATTGTTATGACCGTGACACCCGGCCAACCCGTCGAACTTCCGCTCACCATCGATCACGGCGGCCAGAACATCGCCGAGTTCAGCGTGGCTCCACTGGCCGGGGAAATTTCCAGCGCGAACAATCGCGGCCTCGCCGTCATCGAAGGCATCCGCGACCGCCTTCGCGTTCTGCTGATTTCCGGCCAGCCCCATGCGGGCGAGCGCACCTGGCGCAATCTCCTGAAAGCCGATGCCTCCGTCGATCTCGTGCATTTCACTATCCTGCGCCCGCCCGAGAAACAGGATGGCACGCCGATCAAGGAATTGGCCCTGATCGCGTTCCCCACCCGCGAACTCTTCGTGGAGAAGCTCAGCGAATTCGATCTGGTGATCTTCGACCGCTACCGCCGCCAGGTCATGCTCCCTGAGGATTATCTGTTCAACGTCACCCAATATGTGAAGGGCGGCGGCGCCGTGCTCATCGCCTCGGGCCCCGATCTTGTAGGCGCCGAAGGCCTCTACGACACGCCACTCGCCGAGGTCATTCCCGCCAGCCCCACGGGCGAAGTGCTGGAAGGCGCTTTCCGTCCGCAGATCACCGATGAAGGCCGCAAGCACCCGGTCACCCGCGATCTCCCCGGAGGTGCTGGCGATACGCCAAGCTGGGGCCGCTGGTTCCGCATGCTTGGCGTAACGCTCAACCGTGGCACGGCCGTTATGTCCGGCAGCGATAACCGCCCCCTTCTGATATTGGCGCGCGAAGGTGAGGGCCGCGTCGCCCAGATGCTTTCGGATCAAGGCTGGCTCTGGGCCAGGGGCTTCGATGGCGGCGGCCCGCAAACCGAACTCCTCCGCCGCATGGCCCATTGGCTGATGGAGGAGCCCGACCTTGAAGAAGAAGCCTTGAGCGCCGCCCAACAGGGCAACCAACTGGTGGTCGAGCGTCAGACCATGTCGGGACAGGCGAACCCCGTCGCGGTGACGCTCCCCTCCGGCAAAACCGAAACGATCGCACTTTCGGTAACCTCGCCCGGCCTTTGGCGGGGCAAGCTCGAAGTCACCGAAGCTGGCCTGCATCGCTTGAACGACGGCAGCCTTTCCGCGGTCGCCGCCGCCGGAAGTGCCGACGCCCGCGAAGCATCCGATATTCTGGCCACGGACAAAATCATGGCACCCATCGCCGAAGCAACCGGCGGCGGAATAGCCTGGCTCGCGGACGGCATGCCCCGTCTCGTCAAGGTGAATGACGGCCGGCAAATGTCAGGCTCCGGCTGGCTCGGCCTCAAATCCAACGGCGCCTACCGCGTCATCTCCGTGGCCGAGCTCCCGCTCTTCGCCACCCTCCTGAGCCTGGCCGCCCTCCTCCTCGCCATCTGCTCAATGTGGTACCGCGAGGGCCGCTAAGTCCTCGAACCTGTACGGCGGCAACACCAATCCCGAAACGCCCCGGAGTGCTTCGGGCACAATTTCCAGATACAGCAGGCGTGCAACATCCGTGGGCCCCGGCATGATCAGCAAATCCTCCGGCAATTTCTTAAATCCCACGCGGGCGTAATAAGGCTCATCACCCACCAGGATCGCCAAGCGATGTCCCTGCACCTTCGCGCGCGCTAAACCTTCCCGCATCAGCGCCAGTCCGATGCCAAGATTTTGCCGCTCCGGATGCACCGCCAACGGTCCCAGCAAGAGCGCCTGCGTCCCTGTCGCGCCAATGCGCAACGGCCAGAAACTAATGGCGCCCGCAATCCCTATTGGTTCGTCGCGTATCACCAGCGACAAACCGTCAACCGGGTGATTTCCCTCGCGCAGCCGGTAAGACGTCTTGGTGCGCCGTCCGATGCCGAAACTGAGATCGAGCAGATGCTCGATTTGGGATTGGTCTTCGGGCCGGGCTTGGCTGATGGTGAATTGTCCGCTCATGGGCTCGTCTCGCGATGATCAGTGCAGGGCGCCCAGGCCCCGAAGCGCGAAGAGAGTTGGCGGAATTCGGAAAAAGGCCGGGCAGGTTCAGGCAGGCGCGTGCGTGCCGCTTTGCGGTCGTCGCGGGCTGATGAAGGCGAGCCGGATCATGCCCGCCGCCTTACAAGCGCAAGCAAACGGCGTCAAGTGCCGCATTCTCCCTTCTCGTCATCCCGGCGAAAGCCGGGATCCACGGTAAACAAAAAACGATTCTCGCAGAATCTTCACGCTGTGAGATAGACCCCGCCTTTCGCCAGATGACAATATCGAGATTCTCAAACGCTGTTCCATTCCGACGCCATCTTTGTTATGCCGCACCCATGCCCGTCACAATTCGCCCCGTCCTCACCAGAAGCGACAAAAAGAGTTTTCTCGACGTTCCTTTTGCCATCTACCGTAGCGATCCAAACTGGGTAGCTCCGCTTTATTTCGAGCGCTTCGAACACCTCAACCCAAAAAAGAACCCCTACTTTCGCCATGCCGAGGCGCAACTTTTTCTAGCCGACCGCGATGGCAAACCCCAAGGCCGCATCTCCGCCCAGATCGACCGCGCGCGCCTTGAACGCTATGGCGATGCGACAGGCCAGTTCGGCTTTCTCGAAGCCCCCGATGACCGCCAAGTTTTTCAAAGCCTTTTCGAAGCCGCCGGCAACTGGCTCCGCGAGCGCGGCATGGCGCAAATACAGGGCCCGTTCAGTTTCTCCATTAACGATGAAATGGGGCTCCTCGTCGATGGCTTCGACACCCCGCCCAGCATGATGATGGGCCACGGCAAGCCTTACTATCGCAGCCGTGTCGAGGAACTGGGTTTCACCAAGGCCAAGGACGTCATCGCCTACGACTACGACGGCACGGTCGAGCTGCCGCGTCATATTCGCGCCATCTACGAACGGTCCGTCGCCGCATCGGACATCGCCATCCGCCCCTTCGACAAGAAGCATCTTGCCCGCGACCTCGACATCGTCATGTCGATTTTCAACGACGCCTGGTCCGGCAATTGGGGCTTCATGCCCTTCACGCGGGAGGAAGTTGCGGCGCTGGGCAACAATCTGAAAATGCTCGTCGCCAACGAATATATCGCCATCGCCGACTATCGCGGCGAGACGGCGGCCATGGCGGTGACCTTGCCCAACATCAATGATTGGATCGCCGGGCTCAACGGCAAGCTCCTGCCCTTCGGCTGGGCCAAACTCGCCTGGC
>JBGTNZ010000017.1:0-5243 GCA_041742805.1 Aestuariivirga sp. | reverse complement strand
GGCAGATAACCGGCGGCAAGGCCTTTGGCGACCGACATGATATCGGGCTCGACGCCGTCGGCTTCGAGCGCCCGCCAAGTGCCGCAGCGGCCCGCACCGGACATCACTTCGTCGGAGATCATCAGTACGCCGTAACGGTCGCAAATTTCGCGCACTCGCTTGGCATAACCGTGGGGTGCCGGCACGCAGCCGCCCGCAGCGCCAACTACCGGCTCGAAGATGAAGGCCGCGAAGTTTTCCGGCCCGCCGCGGAGTATTTCTGTTTCCAATTCGCGCGCGCCAGCCTCGCCGGCGGTTTCAGCGGATGCACCCGCTATTGGACGATAGGCATTGACGGGAAAAAGACGCGAGACATCAAGCAGTGAGCCTTCGAAAGCCTCCTTGCGCTCCAGGAAACCCGAGACGGACAGCGCTCCCAGCGTGTTGCCGTGCCAGGAGCGTTCGCGGGCGATGAAACGCCTCCGGCTCATGTCGCCGCGCGCCGCGTGGTATTGCAGTGCGAGTTTGAGGCAGGATTCGACGGCTTCGGAACCGCCGGTTACATAAACCATGTGTTGGAGCGAGCCGCCGCACCGGGCGCGTATGATGCCGGTGAGTTCCTCCAGGGCATCGGAGGTGAAATTATACCGGTACCCATGGGCGACGCGGTCAAGCTGCGCCTTAATGGCCTCGTTCACTTCGGCGTTGCCATGGCCGATGCAATAGACGGCGGGGCCGCCGGAACCGTCGATATATTGTTTGCCGTCAACGTCGTGGATATAACAGCCCTTGGCCCAGGCGATTTTTGGAAGATTGTCAGTTGCAGTGATGTTGGGGGGAAGCGACACGGCCTGTAACTAGCAGAGACATAAAGGCCGATGCAAACCTGTGGGAATTGGGCATGACTCCCGAAATCAGAGAGATGCGCGCTGCCGAGGCAGAACGTGTGGTGGACATGGTGCGGGGCCTGGCGCGGCATATCGGGGCGGACGCCGCCCCGAGGCTGACGCCTCAGTCGCTTAACGGGAACAGGGACCTCATCAACGTGGTCGTCGCGGAGGAGGGAGGCAGACTCATCGGCGCTTGTTTGACGTTGATGACGTTTTCAACTTGGCGCGGCGCGAAGGGGCTTTATGTCGTGGACCTTTTTGTCGAGCCGGACGCGCGCGGCAACAGAACGGGGCTTGAACTTTTGAGATTGGCGGCCGCGCGGGGCATGTCGCGGGGGGCCTGTTTCATTAAACTCGAGGTGGACCACACCAACGCAGGAGCCGCGCGGTTCTATGAACGGCTGGGATTCCTGCGGAAGGACGAAGACCGTATCTTTGTGCTGGAAAATGAAAAACTCCACGCATTTCTGGACTGAGTTCGCAAGGATTGATCCCTCTTTGTTCTCGACGGATTCCTCGCAATCCCTCCCGGGAACCCCTATCATTGTGCCACATTTTGTTCGGGTTCCGCCCCTACAGCCAACGCGCGAAACTATTCAAGGATGAACAAGAAATGCCGATGATCGCCCTCGTAGATGATGACCGGAACATTCTCACTTCCGTCGGCATGGCGCTCGAGACGGAAGGCTACAGCGTGCAGAAATACAATGACGGCGCCGCCGCACTTCAGGGCCTGCAGGACAATCCGCCGGATATGGCGATCTTCGACATCAAGATGCCGCGCATGGACGGCATGGAGCTGCTGCGCCGCATCCGCCAGAAGACCGATCTGCCGGTGATTTTCCTCACCTCGAAGGATGATGAGATCGACGAGCTCTTCGGCTTGAAGATGGGCGCCGACGATTTCATCAAGAAGCCTTTTTCTCAGCGCCTGCTGGTCGAGCGGGTTAAAGCGGTATTGCGCCGGGCCGGAGCGCGCGATCCAGCGGTGCCGCAGGATACCGCGAAGATTATCGAGCGCGGAAAACTTGCGATGGATCCCGATCGCCACTCCTGCACCTGGGACAGCAAGCCCGTGACGCTTACCGTCACCGAATTCCTGATCCTGCAATCCTTGGCGCAACGGCCGGGCATCGTGAAGAGCCGCGATGCGCTCATGGATGCGGCCTATGACGATCAGGTCTATGTCGACGACCGGACCATTGACAGCCACATCAAGCGGCTGCGCAAGAAGTTTAACCAGGTCGATCCCGTTTTCGACGGCATAGAAACGCTTTACGGTGTAGGGTACCGTTTCAAGGAGCAATAGAACTGGCGGCAGGTCCGGGCCATGCTCGACAAGGTCAAGACGGCAGAACCACCGGATCGCCTCCAAACCGAGGATAATCCGGATTCGGATGGAGCGTATGCGCCGCCCAAACGGGGCGGTGGCCTGGTGCGCCGGTTCGCGCCCCAGCGGCTTACCAGCCGCATCGTTTTGCTCAACCTGCTGGGCCTCGTTATCCTTGTTAACGGAATTCTTTATTTCAACCAGTTCCGGCAAGGACTGATCGACGCCCGGGTGCAGAGCCTGACCACGCAGGCGCACATCATCTCTGCCGCGGTCGCGGGATCAGCGACGATTGACACCGGTTCAATCGTCATCGACCCGGAGTCACTCGACGATACATCGGATGATGGTTTGGCAGACGCCAGTCAGCTGAGCGGACTCGATTTTCCCATAAATCCGGAAACTGCGGGCTTTGTTCTTAAGCGTCTTCTGACGAACACTACCGTGCGAGCCCGTATCATCGACGCCGAGGGAAATATGGTGGTCGACAGCCGTTTCCTCTACGGTCGCAGCGATATTATCCAAACTGACTTGCCGCCCATCGGGGCCGGCGGGGGTAGCCTGTTTTCTCGCTGGTGGGAACGCTCCGTCAACCGCGTGTTTGCGTATGACTATCCCTTGCAGGTCGACTATGGCCTCGACAATGGCAAGGACTTTCCGGAAGTCGCCGCAGCCATCAATGGTGCCTCGGTCAGCGTGGTCCGTCTTAACGAGAACCGGCAGATCATCGTGCTTGTTTCGGTTCCCGTGCAAAGGTTCAAGGCGGTCCTGGGCGCTCTGGTTCTATCAACGACCGGTGGCGAAATCGACAACGTTCTCAGAGCTGAACGCCGCGTCGTTCTTTACACATTCGGGTTTGTGGCGCTGGTGACGATACTCTTGTCAGTGTTCCTCGCGGGCACGATCGCGGAGCCCATCCGCCGCCTGGCGGCGTCCGCCGAGCGAGTACGGCGCGGCATCAACAAGCGCGTGGAAATTCCCGACTTCACCTCGCGGCGCGATGAGATAGGCCATCTCTCCGGCGCCATCCGCGACATGACGAACGCGCTCTATAACCGGATCGACGCGATCGAGGCCTTCGCCGCCGATGTCAGTCACGAACTCAAGAACCCGCTCACTTCGCTCAGGAGCGCTGTCGAAACGCTGGCCTTCGTCAAGACCAGCGAACAGCGTGCAAGGCTGATTGAGATCGTCAAGCATGACGTCAAGCGTCTCGACCGTCTGATCAGCGACATCTCGGACGCTTCGCGCCTCGACGCGGAACTGGCCCGCACCGAACAAAGGCCGGTGGATGTCGCCAAGCTTCTGCATACCATCGTGGCGCTGGCGTCTGAAACCCGCAAGTACGATCAGGCGGAAATCACCCTTCACATCGGGAGGCTGCCCGCGGGCATCGATCCGCTCAGGGGTTATATGGTTCTCGGTAGCGATTCCCGGCTTGGGCAAATTGCCCGCAACCTGCTGGACAACGCCCGGTCTTTCACCGCGGCTGGCACGGCGATTAACGTCAGTGTGCGCAGGGCCGGCGCCGATGTTGAGCTTCGCGTGAATGATCACGGCCCGGGCATCCGGCCAGACAAGTTGGAACAGATTTTCGAACGGTTTTACACCGATCGGCCGGACGGCAGCTTCGGCTCCAACTCGGGCCTTGGCCTCTCCATATCGAAGCAGATCGTCGAAGCTCACAAAGGCCGCATCTGGGCCGAAAACTGCTACGGCAAGCCTACCGCCGATGGGGAGCGTCCCGTGCTGGGTGCGCGGTTTATTGTCCGTCTCCCGACGGTCGGTGACGACTGGACGCCACCCCCGGATGGCTGACCAGGCTCTCGTGCATGGAAGCTGCGTGAGCCTTGGAGAAGCCGGTGTTCTGCTGCTGGGGCCGCCCGGCAGCGGCAAATCCGATCTTGTCCTGCGGTTGATCGACCAGCCGGGATATGGCGTCTCCGGTAAACTGAAACACGCGGAGCTCGTGGCCGACGATCAAGTCGTGATCAAGTTTGAAGAAGGCCACCTCGTTGCGTCCGCCCCGGCGACGATTGCTGGCCGTATTGAAATCCGGGGGTTGGGCCTCATGGACCTTCCGCATCGCGCCGCAGTCGTCCTTGCCCTGGCCGTTCGGTTTGATGCTCGCGAGAGCATCGAGCGCTTGCCAGACCTGGAAAAATTCCGCTTTGAAATCCTGGGAACGTCGC
The DNA here is from genome assembly GCA_041742805.1 of Aestuariivirga sp. GTDB lineage: Bacteria > Pseudomonadota > Alphaproteobacteria > Rhizobiales > Aestuariivirgaceae > Aestuariivirga. The sequence goes on along the minus strand of JBGTNZ010000017.1, from coordinate 852 downwards.
TTCCCATGGTTCAGATCGACCTCGCTTCTCCCTCCGCTCCGGCCCGAATCAGGGCGGCGTTGGATTGGTTGGACAGGCGTTGAATCCGTGTTGCATGGCGGTTCCCAAGGGGGCATTGTGCGCGTCTTTTGGCTAGCCATTCATGACAGGAGCTCGTCTTTGCCGGCAGCCGTAGCCAACCAATGATCGGCCTGGTTCTGGTCACCCACGGCCGCCTGGCCGAGGAGTTTCTTCGCGCATTAGAGCACATCGTTGGCCGGCAGGACTGCATCGAGGCGGTCTGCATCGGCGGCGATGACCGCATGGAAACCCGGCGCGTCGATATTTCGGATGCGGTCAATCGGGCCGACAAGGGCTCGGGCGTCATCATATTGACCGACATGTTCGGCGGCACCCCTTCCAATCTTGCGATCTCACTTTTGGAGTTAGGCCGTGTCGAGGTTGTGGCTGGCCTTAATTTGCCAATGCTCGTCAAGCTGGCCCGCATCCGGAAGGACTCGAACCTCGAAAAGGCGGCCCTGGCCGCTCAGGACGCGGGGCGGAAATATATCAACATCGCCAGCCAAATTCTCGGAGATTAGTTTGGCGGCCGTCACCCGGCAACTGGCGATCGTCAACCAGCGCGGCCTCCATGCCCGCGCCTCGGCGAAGTTTGTGAAATGCGCCGAAGGGTTCGATGCCGACATATCCGTCAGCCGGGACGGCCAGACAGTGCCCGCCACCTCGATCATGGGACTTATGATGCTCGCTGCCGCCATGGGCACGACGATTATGGTTGAAGCCTCGGGGCCCCAGGCGGAAGCCGCCCTCGACGCGCTGGCAACGCTGACGGCATCCAAGTTTGACGAAGAA
>JBGTNZ010000016.1:0-6977 GCA_041742805.1 Aestuariivirga sp. | reverse complement strand
ACACGCAGCACAGCTCACCAAATCCGGCAAGCTTGCCAGCATCGCCGGAGGCGGCGATACTGTATCGGCCCTCAATCACGCAGGCGTGGCCGATGATTTCACTTATATCTCGACGGCAGGCGGCGCATTCCTGGAATGGCTTGAGGGCAAGCCCCTGCCCGGCGTCAAGGCTTTGGAGGAAAAGACATGATCGATAAACTTGCAGATATCGCGCACCGCATGGTTAGCCCCGGCAAAGGCATTCTCGCCGCGGATGAATCAACCGGCTCCTTCGCCAAGCGGCTTGAATCGATCAACACGCCATCGACCGAGGAAAGCCGCCGCGATTACCGCGAGATGCTGTTCTCCGCGGCGGACGCCATGAAGACATGCATCTCCGGCGTTATCCTCTTTGACGAAACACTGCGCCAGAAAGCGCGGAACGGAACTCCCCTCGTCGATGTCATCAAATCAACTGGAGCCGTCCCCGGCATCAAGCTCGACACGGGTGCTAAACCGCTAGCGCTGTCGCCCGGCGAAACCGTCACCGAAGGCCTCGACGGTCTGGCCGCCCGCGTGGCCGAATATGCGAGGCTCGGCGCGCAATTCGCCAAGTGGCGCGCCGTGATCGATATCGGCAAGGGCATTCCCTCGCACAACGCCATTCACGCCAATGCCCATGCGCTCGCCCGCTATGCCGCGATCTGCCAGGCGGGCGGCATCGTGCCGATGGTCGAGCCGGAAGTGCTGATGGATGGCGATCACGATATCGACACTTGCGCTCGCGTTACTGAGTGGGCGCTCAAGGAGCAGTTCCAGGAACTTTATTACGCGGGCGTCGAGCTCGAAGGCATTATCCTCAAGCCTAACATGGTGATCGCCGGCAAAAAAAGCCCCAAGCAGGCATCCCGCGAGGAAGTGGCGGAAAAGACCTTGAAGATATTAAAGCGTTGCGTTCCCGCCGCCGTTCCCGGCATCGCTTTTCTTTCAGGCGGCCAGTCGAGCGAAGATGCGACGGCACACCTCCACTATATGAACGCGGCAGGGCCGTTGCCATGGACTCTTACCTTCTCCTATGGCCGCGCTCTGCAAGCTGATGCACTCAAGGCCTGGGGCGGCAAATCCGGGAACGTGGCCGCAGGCCAGCGCGCCTTCACCCATAGGGCCAAGATGAACGCCCTTGCGGCCTCGGGAAAATGGGCTCAGTCGCTGGAGAAGGCGGCCTGACCCCGCGCCTCTTTCTCGTCGCACCCGAAGGCGATTTTGCTCATCTTCTGACTTGCCTGAAAGCAGCTTGCGCCGCGGGCGATGTGGCGAGCCTTCTGGTTCCGCCATCCGCCGTGAGGGAACTGGTGGAGTTTGCCCAGTCCAAGGGCGTGGCCGTCCTGACCTCCAGCGCTGCTCCGCATTTGGGGGCGGACGGCCTGCATGTGGAAGCGACGGCTGAGGCCGTGAGCGCTGCGCGCAAATCTCTCGGCAAGGAAGGTATCGTCGGCGGCTTCGCCGGGGCTTCCCGCCACTTCGCCATGGAAGCAGCCGAAGCGGGTGCCGACTATGTGGCGCTCTCACAGAATGGCCCCGCCATCGGCGGCGAACCCATCGTCAAGTGGTGCTCGGATTTCTTCGAAATTCCCTGCGTTGCCTTCGACCCTGTCGGTGCTGCGGAGCTGGACACATTGCTGCCGCAGAACCCGGACTTTATCCGCCCTTCCAACGCGATGTGGGATAGCCCCGATGCTGCCCGCCGTGTCGTCACAGAGTTGATGCACCGCCTCAAGCAGACATGAAACATATAGCAAGCCTTCTGATCTTCCTGATCACCGCCGTTCCCGCGGCCGCCAGCTTTGATGACGCCGCTTCAATTTACAACGGCAAGGATTACGTAGCCGCCCGGCAGATCGCCGAGCCTTTGGCCAAGGGTGGCGATGTCCGCGCCATGGCGATGCTGGGAGCGATCTATCAAAAAGGCGAAGGCGTTGCCGTGAGCCTCGACCGCGCCATCGAATGGTATGGCAAGGCAGCCGAGGTTGGTCATGCGCCATCGCAGTTTGCACTAGCGATGATCTATCTCGACGGTTCGCTCGGCGGCGTCGACTATGACAGCGGCGCCAAATGGCTGCGCAGGGCCGCCGAGGCGGGTAACCTCGAAGCCGAGTTCAGCATGGGGCTTTTGTCAGCCGCAGCCTTCGGCAACACTCCCGACTGGCCCGAGGCCGCCAAATGGTATCGCCTGTCGGCCGAGCGCGGCTTCGCCGATGGCCAGTACAATCTCGGCGTCCTCTATCTTCAGGGCAGTGGCGTGGAAAAAAACGAGACGGAGGCGGCACGATGGCTCGCCAAGGCCGCGGCCCAGGGCAATATCGATGCGGCGTTGGATTACGGCATCCTCGTGTTTCGCGGCCAAGGTGTGCAGAAAGACGAAAAGATCGGAGCGCAGTGGCTCCTTCTAGCCGCGAGGCGCGGCAACATCGTGGCCCAGAACCGCGTGGCAAGACTCTACGCCTACGGCAAGGGCGTAACTGTCGATGCTGTCGAGGCGATGAAATGGAATCTTCTTGCAGCAAACGGCGGCAGGCCAGATGCCGAACTCGATAGTCTTCTTGCAAATCTCACGGCCGAACAAAAAGCCGAGGCCCAATCCCGCGCCGGCGCTTTCAAACCACAAACAGCGGCGAATTAGTTACTCTTACCCAATAATCTTATGGGTTTTTCGCCCTCTCCCGCAATCTGAACTTCTGAATCTTTCCCGTACTGGTCTTCGGCAGTTCGGTGAACACCACCTGTTTTGGCGACTTGAAATGGGCAAGCCTCGTGCGGCACCATTCGATGATTTCTTCTTCGGTTGCGGACTTACCAGGCTTCAATTCGACAAATGCACACGGCGTCTCGCCCCATTTCTCGTGCGGCTTGGCCACAACGGCGGCGGCCTGCACCGCTGGATGTTTATAGAGAATGTCCTCCACTTCGATCGACGAGATGTTCTCGCCGCCGGAGATGATGATGTCCTTGGAGCGGTCCTTGAGCTGGATGTAGCCATCGGGATGTAGCACGCCGAGATCCCCCGAATGAAACCAGCCGCCCTTGAACGCCTCCGCACTTGCTTTGGGGTTCTTGAGATAGCCCTTCATCACCACATTGCCGCGGAACATGACCTCCCCCATGGTTGAGCCATCGGCTGGAAGGCGCGTCATCGTCTCGGGGTTCATCACCGTCAAATCCTCGAGCGCGTGATAGCGCACCCCTTGCCGGGCCTTCATGGCGGCGCGCGCCGGGCTATCGAGCCCGTCCCACTCCATCTTCCAGTCGTTGACCACGGCGGGGCCATAGGTTTCGGTGAGGCCATAGAGATGAGTGACGTTGAAGCCCTGGTCCGCCATGGCGGCAAGGACGGCTTCCGGCGGCGGCGCGGCGGCTGTCAGGAATTCCACTTTCCGCGGCAGCTCGCGTTTTTCCTCGGAGGGTGCATTGATGATCGTCGACATGACGACCGGCGCTCCGCAAAGATGCGTAACTTCATGTTCCGCCAAGGCGTCCCATAACGGTTTCGAGCGCACCCAGCGCAAGGTGACATGGGTGCCTCCCACAACCGAGATCGACCACGGAAAACACCAGCCGTTGCAATGGAACATCGGCAGCGTCCAGAGAAAAACCGGATGTTTCGGCACGGAAGCCGCCAGCACATTGCCCTGCGCCATGAGATATGCGCCGCGGTGATGAAAAACCACGCCCTTGGGGTTGCCGGTGGTGCCGCTGGTGTAGTTGAGCGAGATCGCATCCCATTCATCGGCCGGCCACACCCACTCGAAATCCCTATCACCGCTCGCCACAAAACTCTCATAGTCGATGGAACCGAGACCTTCGCCTTCGACCGGATATTCCGGATCGGCATAGTCGATGACAACGGGACGCGGTCCTTTCATCTGTTGAATCGAACTCTTAGCAAGTGCCGAGAACTCCTTGTCAACAATCAAGAATTTGGCCTCGGCATGGTCCATCGAAAAGCCGATGGTGGCAGCATCGAGCCTGGTATTGAGCGTGTTGAGCACGGCTCCGGCCATCGGCACGCCATAGTGGCATTCAAGCATGGCGGGTGTATTCGCAAGCAAGACCGACACAGTGTCGCCCTTGCGGACGCCTGCCTTGCTCAGCGCTGAACCGAGTTGCCGGGCGCGTCTGTAAAATTCCGCATAACTTGTGCGGCTCTTGCCATGAATGATGGCGGGGTGATCAGGGTAGACGGCAGCCGATCGCGCCAGAAAAGTCAGCGGCGTCAGCGGCTGGTAGTTGGCGGCGTTCTTGTCGAGACCGGTATTGTAGATGGACATGAAGGAAACCCTATTGCTGGGTTGGCTCATAACCTACCTGCGAGCCCGATACAAAGCGCTCCATTGACCTAGCGTATTTGTTCTGGGCTATTCCCTCCATGAAACTGAAAGACCGTATCGCCATCGTCACGGGCGCGGCGCGAGGCATTGGCCTTGCCTGTTGCGAACGCCTCGCGGCGGAAGGCGCCATCGTAGTGCTTTCCGATATCGAAGATGCGGTGGGCCAAGCCGCATCCAAAACCCTCAATGCCAGCTACATGCACTGCGATGTCTCCAAACCCGCCGAGGTTAGGAGACTCATAGAGGGCGTGGTTGCGCAGCATGGCGCCATCGACATTCTGGTCAACAATGCCGCCATCGCCATCAGCGGCGATCTCCTTGATGTTTCGGAGGCCGATTTCGACAGGGTGATTGCCGTCAATCTCAAGGGCTCTTTCCTCATGCTGCAAGCCGCCGCCCGCTTGATGGTGAAACAGGCTCAAGATGGGCGCAAGCCCGGCTCCATCATCAACATGTCCTCGGTGAACGACACGCTCGCCATACCGTCGATCCTGGCCTACTGCGTGGCAAAGGGTGGCGTATCGCAACTGACCCGCGCGGCCTCTATCACGCTTGCGCCCTACGGCATCCGTGTCAATGCCATCGGCCCCGGCTCTATCCGAACCGGCATGCTGAACAGCGTGGTCAGCGACAAGGCTGCCATGAACCGCGTCATGTCGCGCACCCCCATGGGCCGCCCGGGAGAGCCTGCCGAGGTCGCTTCGATCGCTGCCTTCCTCGCCTCGGACGACGCCAGCTATATAACCGGTCAGACCATCTACGTGGATGGCGGCCGCATGCCGTTGAATTACACGGTGCCCGTCAGGGAATGATCCGCGAGGGACTCGCTTCGGACATACCGGGAATCACCCATGTGCGGACAGCGGTGCGGGAAAACCATTTGTCGGTGGAGCAGATGGCCGACCGCGGCATCACGCAGCAAGGAACAATCGCCGAACTGGAAGCGGGCCACCTTGGCTGCTGGATCGCCGAGGATCAGGGGCGGATCGTCGCCTTCTCCATGGCCGACCGGCGCACCGGCAATATCTTCGCCCTCTTCACGCTCCCGGGCTTCGAAGGCCGGGGCTACGGCTCAGCCCTCCTGGCCTGTTGCGAGGATGACCTTCGAGCCCGTGGATTTTCGGACGCTCTTCTCGATACCGCGCCAGACACAATCGCTTATCGTTTCTACCTCCGGCGCGGCTGGCGAGAATACAAAAAACCGGACGGCAATCCGCTGGACGCATATTTGACCAAGTCGCTACTAGACCAGACCGTCTTTCATCCGACGCAGTAGATCTGTCCAGTTTGCCCGCCCTCTACGCTCTTTACATAGGCAAGTCCGGCGCGCGCCGAGGGAATGGACTCGTGTCCCGGTAACGATGCCGCGAGGGCCGCGGCCGACTCATCGAGCAATGTCGGACTTACCAGATTTATCCGAAGGCCCCGGCCGAGGTCGATGGCGGCGGCTCTCACGAAACCGCCAAGGGCAGCATTGATGGTCGCGGCATTGCTGCCCTGCCTCACCGGATAACGGTCGAGGCTGCCGCTGGTCAGCGTGAACGAGCCGCCATCGTTGAGATAAGCCTGCCCTTTCAGCACGAGATTGACCTGACCCATGAGCTTGTTCTTGAGGCCGCCAAGGAATTGCTCCTCCGTCATCTGGGCGAGCGGGGCGAAATGAGCCTGCCCCGCGCAGCAGACAACGGCATCAAGCTTTCCCGCCGCCTCATACATCTCGGAGATTGACGCGCTGTCAGTGATATCGCCACGCACATCGCCGGATGAGCGGCCGGCCTTGACGATTTCGTGGCGGCCTTCAAAGCCTTCGACAACGGCCCTGCCAAGCGTACCCGCCGCGCCGATAACCAGAATACGCATATCAGGCGATGATGATGACTTGCCCCGTCATCGCGCCCTCGACGCTTTTCGCGAAGGCCAAGCCCACTCGGGCTGATGACACAGGCTCGTGTCCCGGAAAGAAGCCTTCGTATTTTTTCACGGAGTCTTCGAGAAGTCCCGGACTGACGACATTGATGCGCAGCCCCCGCTGCATTTCGATTGCCGCCGACTTGACGAAAGCGCCAAGCGCGCCGTTGACGGTCGCCGCATTGGCGCCCTGGCGTATGGGATCGCGATCGAGCACACCGCTGGTGAGCGTGATCGAACCGCCGTCATTGAGACAATGCTGGCCGATGAGAGCGAGATTGACCTGGCCCAAGAGCTTGTCCAGCAGTCCCTTTTTGAATTGCTCGCCCGTCATGGTGGCAAGCGGTCCGAAATGCACGTGTCCAGCTGTGGCCACGATAGCATCGAGTTTCCCCAGCTTCTCGAACATGGCGCGGATTGAAGCTTCGTCCGCCAGGTCGACCTTGACACTGCCAGTCGAGCGCCCCGCCTTGATGATTTCGTGGCGGCGGCCCAGTTCATTGGCCGCGGCTTTACCGACCGTCCCCTCGGCGCCTACGATCAGAATGCGCATTATTCGCCGTCCGCGGGCTGCTTGAGGGTCTTAAGCTTGGCGAAAACCGAGTCGGCGGTATATTCTTTCTCGCTTTCCTTTACATCCTGCGCCGTCGTGGCCTGATCGGCAGCTTCGGCTGCCGCTGCCGTGGCCGCGAGGTTGGCGGCCGT
>JBGTNZ010000015.1:0-3341 GCA_041742805.1 Aestuariivirga sp. | reverse complement strand
CGTTATTCCCGGACAGGCATCGCAGCATCACGATTATTGGCTGTTCGCGCTGGTGACAGACCATCCAGCCGAGCTCACGGAGGCGTTGCGCGAAGCAGGCTTCGACGCCGGGGGCCTGCCGCGTTCGCAGACGGTAAAAGCCCCCAAAAGCCATGCCACTATCGGCCCGGTTCTGGCCAAGGACATGCTTGACGCCGTGGTGGTATTGCCGTGCTACGGCGACATGCCGGATCGCGAAATCGAGCGGGAGGCAAGGGTGATCCGTAAAGCGTTGACAAAGAGTGGCACCGCTCTGTCGCGCGATCTCGTGGCCCGAATGGACCGGCGGGAAACCGCGTGAATATTATCGTTGTGGGCGCGGGCGTGGTCGGCGCATCGATCGCCTGGCATCTGGCGAAGGCTGGGGCTGAGGTCACGGTTCTCGACGGGGCGGAAACGGGCGGGCTAGCTACGCGGAACTCCTGGGGCTGGATCAATGCAAGCTGGGGCAATCCCGAACCTTATTTCCGGCTGCGGCAGCGCTCCATGCAGGAATGGCGGCGGCTCGACCGGGAGGTGCCGGGGCTTTCGGTCAATTGGTGCGGCGGGCTGATCTGGGATCTTGAACCTTCCGCGCTGGACGCCTTCGCGCGTGAGCACAAAAGCTGGGGTTATGGCATCAAGCGCGTGTCGCGTGACGAGATTTCGCGGATCGAACCCAATCTCAAAGCCACGTCCGATCATGCTTATCACGTGGCGGAGGAGGGAGTGGCCGAGCCCTTGACCACGGCGCGCTGCCTGCTGGCCGGCGCGGAAGCATTGGGCGCTGATGTTATTCCGCATATGCGGGTCAAATGGCTTGTCGAAGAGAAGGATCGCATCACCGGGGTAATGACCGCCGAAGGCCCGCTCCATGCCGATGAGATCGTTCTGGCGGCGGGCGCTGGTGTGGTTCAACTCCTCGACTCCGTGGGAGTGAAGTTCAAACTGACGACACCGCCGGGACTTTTGGCCCATTCGAAGCCTGCACCGGAATTATTGCGGGGGCTGGTGATGACGCCGGGCCTGCATGTGCGCCAGACGGCAGAGGGGCGGCTGGTGGCGGGGACCGATTTCGAAGGCGCTGATCCCATGGGCGAAGCCCAAGAACTGGCGCGCGGTCTCCATGCCAAGGTGCAGGCGCTGGTGGCGGGAGCGGAAAAGGTGGAGCTCGATTTTCATACCACGGGCTATCGGCCGACGCCCGCCGACGGCTTTCCGGCCGTGGGGCGGGTCAGGCACGGGCTTTATGTGGCGGTGACACATTCGGGTGTGACGCTGGCGCCCGCCATCGGGCTTTTCGTCGCGCGTGAGGTTCTGGAGAGATCGCGCGATCCGCTGCTTGCTGCGTTTCATCCCGAGAGGCCGGCACTCGCATGAGCTTGCTGCCCCTGGAAAGGTGCCCGCAAGAAACCCTCGCCAACTTCGCAGCCGTGCTCACCGATATCGACGGCACGCTGACGCTCGGCGGGCGGCTGTGCCCGCGGGCCTTCACGGCGCTGGAGCAATTGCGGCGGGCCGGGCTCAAGGTCATCGCGGTTACGGGAAGGCCCGCGGGATGGTGCGATTTGATCGCGCGGCAGTGGCCGGTGGATGGCGTCATCGGCGAAAACGGCGGGCTCTATTTTCGCTATGATGATTCAGCGAAGAAGATGATCCGCATTTACGCGCAAGCGGCCGAAGAGCGGCATGCCAACCGGCAAAAGCTCCGCGCCTTGGCGCTCCGCGTCCTCAAGGAATTTCCGGGGACGGCGTTCGCCGCCGACCAAGCCTACCGCGAGATCGATGTGGCGATCGATTTTTGCGAGGATGTGCCGCCTTTGCCGCTGGCGACCGCGCAAAGGATCGCGGAGGCCTTCATTGCGGGAGGTTGCGTGGCCAAAGTGAGTTCGATCCATGTCAACGCCTGGATCGGGGCTCACGATAAGCTCACCATGTCCCGCAGGTTCCTGGCGGAAGCCTTTGAGATCGATTCCGAAAAAGACGGCGAGACTATCGCCTATTGCGGCGACTCCCCCAACGATGCGCCGATGTTCGCGTATTTCCGGAACGGCATCGGCGTTGCGAATGTCTGGCCGTTTGCCCCGCTCATGAAGCATCTGCCGCGCTATGTGACCAAAGCCGAAGGTGGAGCCGGTTTCGCAGAGTTCGCTGACGCGGTGTTGAAGGGACGGCTTCACGTTAATGATTGACAAAAGGGGGATGGAGCGGGTCAAATTTTGTCATCGCCGGATTTATTCCGGCGACCCATGGAGCAACTGAGGAATGGGTTGCCGGGACAAGCCCGGCAATGACAAAAGGGGGGATGGACCGGGTTTTTCTATTCCTGCAGTCGAAGGGCGGCATAGTGTTGCTGGCGCTTGCGGCGATGCTTTTGCTGGAGCGGGTGTTTCCGGTGGCGCGGGCCTTGGGCGGAGTGCGGCGCGTTGGGCGCAATTTGTCGTTTGGGGGCGTAAACGCGGTTTTGTCGTGGGCGGTGGTGGTGCCGGTTTCGGCGGTGGCGGCGCAGTGGGCGCTCGACTGGCGGCCCTTGTGGTGGGCGGGCTGGCCGGGACTGCTGCTGGATCTGCTTTTGCTCGACCTTTGGATTTACTGGTGGCACCGGTTCAATCATCGCTGGCTTTTGCTGTGGCGGTTCCATGAGGTGCATCATCTTGACGAATTCCTTGATGCGAGTTCGGCGCTGCGCTTTCATTTCGGCGAAGTGCTGCTGTCGGCGCTGGTGCGGGCCGCGGTGATTTTTGCCGCGGGCGTGCCGCTGTCGAGCGTTATCGTGTTTGAAACGCTACTGGCGCTGGCGACGATGTTTCATCACTCCAATTTGAAGTTGCCTGCGGCGCTGGAAAGGGCGCTTTCTTTCCTCATCGTGACGCCGTCGATCCACTGGGTGCATCATCATGCGAGGCGGGCCGATACGGATTCAAATTATGCGACGATCCTTTCGGTGTGGGATTGGCTGTTCGCCAGCCGCAGCACAACGGAGCGCACGGTGGACATGGAGATTGGTGTTGAAGGACGGGGCGAGGAGCGGCTTGCGCGGCTTGTTGGCCGGCCGTTTCGGCCCTAGAATAGAGCTATGTCCGAAAGCATTGACCATCGCGCCGTGATCATGGCGCTTTCCGCCATTGACCGCGAGGAACTGACGGTGCGCTCGGATTGGCCGGGGCTGTTGCGATTGGCGGTTCATTTCGGCGCGATCCTTGGTGCCGCGGCGCTGGTGCTGGCGAAAATTCCGTACTGGCCGGTGCTCATGCTGCCATTGGGCATCCTGATCATCTTCCTGTTCACGGCGCTGCATGAGACCATCCATGAAACGGCGTTCC
>JBGTNZ010000014.1:0-7515 GCA_041742805.1 Aestuariivirga sp. | reverse complement strand
GACAAGCGTTGGCCCGCGGGCTCCGATTTTCAACGTATTGTGATCGTCGGAAACGGGTCCGCCCTGTGCCGTGGTCAAAACCGGCGTTTTTCCTTCGGCGGTCTGATGCAGTTCGCCACCCTCGCCACGGTCAAGTTTCTGGTCGTGAATGGTGGCGGATTTGGCGGTTGATCGCTTCGAAGATGTTTTCGATTTCGACGGCTGCGCCATGGATGTCTCCTGTGTGGGTGTAGTTGCCTGGGGGTGCCGGCACGAAAAGCACCGGCGAGGGCCGACACCAAGCCGGTGGCCTTTAAATCGATCACGCGTTGCGAGGATGGTTCACCGCCACCCTCTAACAACGAGAATCCTGGCTCCGTTATTCCGCCGCCTGCATGGCTCTGGGATTGACAGACGCATCAGCCAGCGCCGTGAGATCCATATCGGTCTTGGTCTCTTCCTTGAGCGTGGCGTCCAGCAATCTCACGGCATTCGACAGCCCGAGGTTTTCAGCCCACCGCTTCAACGATCCATAGCGCGTCATCTCATAGTGCTCGACCGCTTGTGCAGCGCCGATCAGCCCGGCATCGAGTGCAACAGTGCCCTTGAAATCCGCAAGGATTTCCGCCCCTTCTTCCAGAATGCCGTCAATTGCCGGGCAGGTTTTTCCCTTGGCGGGCTTGTCGATGATTTCGAACACCTGGGTCAGGCGTTCCACATGGCCTTCGGTTTGATCGCGATGTTTCTCGAACGCCGCTTTCAGCTTGCTGGATTGGGCGGCTTTCGCCATTTTCGGCAGGGCTTTCAGGATTTTCCGCTCTGCGTAATAAATGTCCTTCAGGGTGTCATGGAACAGGTCTTCGAGGGTTTTCTCAGGCATGGTCGTACTCCTTTTGCACACGCCGTAACCTGTTCCAAACGTCCCAAATATCTAGTGGTTCCATGGGTGTGCAAACAATTGCGGTCATCAGGCCAAATCACTTCGGCGCGCGCCAACTCCCGTCCAGCAGTTTGATGATCGCCGAAAAATCTTTCCCCGCGCCCCCGCCATCGACGAAACTCTGATACAGCCTCTCCGCCAGCGCCCCCATCGGCGTCTTGGCACCCGTCGCCTGCGATGCCGCAAGTGCGAGCTTCAAATCCTTCAGCATCAGCGCCGCCATGAAGCCCCCCTCATAATCGCGATTGGAGGGCGCGGCCGGCACCGGCCCCGGCACCGGGCAATAATTCGTCATCGACCAGCACTGCCCCGAGGCCTTGGAACTGATGTCGAAGAACACTTGAGGATCAAGCCCAAGCGTCATTGCCAAGTTGAAAGCCTCCGCCGTGGCGATCATCGAGGCGCCGAGCAGCATGTTGTTGCAGATTTTCGCGGCCTGCCCTGAGCCTGCCCCGCCCGCATGGATCACCGCCTTGCCCATGGCCTTGAGAAACGGCTCCGCCATGGCAAAGCCCTTGGCCGTTCCACCCACCATGAAGGTGAGGGTACCCCCGATAGCGCCCGCCACGCCGCCTGACACCGGCGCGTCGACCATCTCAAACCCACGCGCGACCGCGCCTTCGCCAACAGTCCGAGCCGTGGCCACATCGATGGTTGAGCCATCGATGAGGATGGCGCTTTTCGGCGCGGCGGCGAAAACATCGTCTTCATAAACGCCACGCACCTGCGCTCCCGTTTGCAGCATGGTGACGACGGCATCCGCACCCGCAACCGCGTCTTTGACCGAAGCCGCACGCGACACGCCCGCCTCGCCGGCCCGCGCCAGCGCCGCCTCCGAAAGATCGAAACCCTTCACGCTGTGCCCCGCCTTCAGGAGATTGGCGGCCATGCCGGCCCCCATGTTCCCCAATCCGATGAAAGCGATCACTGCCATGGGAGCCTCACTTGCCCGTGAACTTGGGCTTTCGCTTCTCGATGAACGCCGTCATGCCTTCCTTCCGGTCTTCCAGCGCGAACAAACTGTGGAACAGCCGCCGCTCGAACAAAATGCCCTGAGCCAGCGAAGTCTCCATCGCCGCATTCACCATCTCCTTGTTGGCGAGAACCGCAAGCGGCGCCATCTCGGAAATTTTCTGCGCCGCCGCCAGGGCCTCTTCCATCAGCCTGTCCGCGGGAACCACGCGACTCACAAGACCCGACCGCTCAGCCTCCGCCGCATCCATCATCCGCCCCGTCAGCACCATATCCATGGCCTTGGATTTTCCCACCAGCCGCGTCAGCCGCTGCGAGCCGCCCATCCCCGGCGCCACGCCCAAGGTAATTTCCGGCTGCCCGAACTTCGCATTCTCCGCCGCGATAATGAAATCGCACATCATCGCCAGCTCGCAGCCGCCTCCCAGCGCAAAGCCCGCCACCGCCGCGATGATGGGTTTGCGGATGCGCGAAATCTGATCGAACTCGGCGAAATAGTTATGGGCCAGCATATCGGCCGTGGTCTTGCCCACCATCTCCTTGACGTCGGCCCCCGCCGCGAACGCCTTCTCCGACCCCGTGATCACCGCGCAACGCAGCTCGGCATCCGCATCGAACTCCGTCAGTGCAAGGAGCAATTCACACGTCAGCATCCCATTGATGGCATTGAGCGCCTGCGGCCGGTTAAGCCGGATCACCAGCACCGCCCCATGGCTCTCCAGCAACAATGTTTCATAACTCGTCATGTTAAATCTCCCACTGGCGTCCATTCCTGATCTTCCGGCAACACCGCAAAGATCGCATCAATCTCTGCATCCGTCACATCGTCAAACCGTGGGGGCTTCCAGCGCGGGCTATTGTCCTTCTCGATGATAAAGGCCCGGACACCTTCCATAAAATCCGGCTTTTCTAGAAGCCGGGAAACAATGCGGTATTCCATCCGCATATTCTCGGCAAAGTCCGTAAGCTTTCTACCCAGGGCCAACTCCCGCAGCGCCACCTTGCACGAGCGCGGCGATTTCTTTTCGATCTCCGCCAATTGCTCTCCCGCCCACGTCGCTGAATCTTTTTCCAGCGCCGCAAGCATATCCTCAACGCGATCCCCGCCGAACAGCCTGTCAATCCCGGCGCGAAGTTCGCCCACGCGGGAGGGCGGCGGCGTCACCGACGCTTCGCGCAGGATTTCTCCGGTTCGCTCCGGCGCCTTGGCGATCTGCATCTTCACTTCCGCCAGCTTGTCGCGTGGCAGAAAATGCGTGGCCAGCCCCAGCGCCAGGCAATCGCTGCCGCTCAACCTTGCCCCGGTCAGCGCCAGCCATTCGCCAATCCGCCCCGGCAGCCGCGAGAGGAACCGGCTCCCTCCCACATCCGGAAAAAGCCCAATGCCGGTTTCCGGCATGGCGAATTTCGTTTCTTGGGTCACCACGCGAAAGCCGCACGGCATTGCCAGCCCCGCGCCTCCGCCCATTACAATCCCATCCATGAAACAAACGGCCGGTTTCGCGAACGTGAACAGGAGATGGTTCATGCGATATTCGGCATGGAAGAAAGCCCGCGCGCTGCCGTCGCCACCGCGCAGGCTTTCATAAAGCAGGCGGATATCGCCGCCTGCGCAGAAGCCGCGGCCCTGGCCGTGATCGATCATCACCGCCGCAATCGCAGGATCGGTCTGCCACGCCAGCACCGCCGCGATGATCTCCCGGCACATCCCAAGCGTCAGCGCATGCAGCGCCTTAGGCCGGTTGAGCGTGATTCGCCCCACAGCGCCGTCTCTGCCAATGATAACATCATCAGTCATTGCCGCAGCATCTCGCGCGCGATGATCAGTCGCATGATCTCATTGGTGCCTTCGAGAATCGAATGCACCCGGAGGTCGCGATAGATGCGCTCCACCGGGAAATCCCGGAGATAGCCATAGCCACCATGAAGCTGCAGTGCCCGGTCGGCAACGCCCATGCAGGTGTCGGTGACAAAGCGCTTGGCCATGGCCGAAAAGCGCGTCGCATCCGGGGCCCGCCCAGTCACCTTCTCCGCCGCAAGATAAAGCAGCGCGCGCGATGCCTGCAAGCTCGTCTCCATATCGGCGAGCGTAAACTGCGTCGCCTGAAAATCGGATATCGCCTGGTCGAATTGCTTCCGCGTCTTCGTGTAAACCACCGCCTCTTCGAGACAGCGTTGCGCGCCCCCCAGCGAGCACGCCGCAATATTGATGCGCCCGCCATCCAGCCCCTGCATGGCGATGCGGAATCCCTCGCCCTCCGCTCCAACCAGATTCTCCACCGGCACGCGCACCGCATCGAAATTCACCTGCGCCGTAGGCTGCGAATGCCAGCCGAGCTTCCGCTCCGGCGCGCCGAAGGAAACGCCCTTCATGTCCTCCTCGATCACCAGGCACGAAATCCCCTTCGGCCCTTCGCCCCCGGTCCGCACCATAGTGACATAAAGCTCGTTCTCCCCCGCCCCCGAGATAAACGCCTTGGACCCGCTCACCACATAATGGCCGCCTTCCTTCACGGCTCGCGTATTCAAAGCCGCCGCGTCAGACCCAGACCCCGGCTCCGTCAGGCAATAGCTCGCGAGCCTGTCGCAGGCGACAAGCGACGGCAGATATTTCGCCTTCAATTTGTCGCTGCCGAAGCGGTCGATCATCCACGCCGCCATATTGGTGATCGAAATGAACGCCGCCGTCGAAGGGCAGCCATAGGCCATGGCCTCCATGACCAACGCAGCTTCCAGCCTTCCCAATCCAGCGCCGCCCGCCTTCTCCGAAACGCAAATGCCGCCGAACCCCAGTTCCGCCGCCGCCTTCACCGTGGCGCGCGGAAAGAAGCATTTCTCATCCCACACAGCCGCGTTGGGCGTAATCGCCTCCGCCGTAAACCGCCGCGCCGTCTCCTGGATCGCGCGTTGCTCGTCGGTCAATTCAAACTGCATCGCCACACTATCCGGCATTCCCCGCGCAAATGCCACCTCCCATCCGTCACCCCAGCGAAAGCTGGGGTCCCGCTTAGGCGAAGCGGGATTCCGGCTTTCGCCGGAATGACGGAAGTGGCGGGTGGCGCCTCTCGACCGTGTGGACAGTATGCAATACTGTCCAACCAATGACCGTCATCCAGTCCGCCATATCCGCGAAATCCCAGAACTTTCTCGACAACATGGCGCGGATGCGGGCGCTGGCGGACAACATTTCCGAAACAGCGGCAATCATAAAAAAGGGCGGCGGCGATGACGCCCGGGC
Source organism: Aestuariivirga sp. (assembly GCA_041742805.1). Lineage (GTDB taxonomy): Bacteria > Pseudomonadota > Alphaproteobacteria > Rhizobiales > Aestuariivirgaceae > Aestuariivirga. The sequence continues at coordinate 2,386 of JBGTNZ010000014.1, read as the reverse complement.
CCGCCACACGGCCCGCGGCAAGTTGCTGCCGCGAGACCGGGTGGCCCACCTTCTCGACCCCAGCTCACCCTTCCTGGAGATCGGCCTCTTCGCCGCGCACCAGGTCTATGACGACGATATTCCCGCCGCGGGCCTGATCGCTGGCGTGGGCCGCGTCTCCGGCCGCGAATGCATGATCGTCTGCAACGATGCCACCGTTAAAGGCGGCACCTATTATCCACTCACGGTGAAAAAGCATCTCCGCGCCCAGGAGATCGCCCAGCAAAACCACTTGCCGTGCATCTATCTCGTCGACTCCGGCGGCGCCAATCTGCCCAACCAGCAGGATGTCTTCCCCGACCGTGATCATTTCGGTCGCATCTTCTACAACCAGGCGCAGATGTCGTCGCAAGGCATCGCCCAGATCGCCGTCGTCATGGGCTCCTGCACGGCGGGCGGCGCCTACATGCCCGCCATGTCGGACGAAGCGATCATCGTCAAAAACCAGGGCACCATCTTTCTCGCCGGCCCGCCACTGGTCAAAGCGGCAACCGGGGAGATCGTGACCGCGGAAGAATTGGGCGGCGCCGATCTGCACACCCGCCAATCCGGCGTCGCCGATCACTACGCCATGAACGACCATCATGCGTTGCAACTCGCACGCGCCGCCATCGCCAATCTTAACCGTCAACAATCAACCGCGTCCCCGCAATCGCCGGAGCCGCCGCGCTATGACCCCGCCGAAATCCTCGGCATCGTGCCGCCCGATTTCCGCACGGCCTACGATGTCCGCGAAATCATCGCCCGCATCGTCGATGGTTCACGCTTCGATGAATTCAAGAAACTTTACGGCCCAACCCTCGTAACGGGCTTCGCCCACATCCACGGCATGCAGGTGGGCATCCTGGCCAATGCCGGCGTATTGTTTTCCGAGTCAGCCCTGAAAGGCGCGCACTTTATCCAGCTCTGCTGCCAGCGCTTGATCCCGCTGGTCTTCCTCCAAAACATCACCGGCTTCATGGTCGGCCGCAAATACGAAGCGGGTGGCATCGCCAAGGATGGCGCCAAGCTGGTCAGCGCCGTCGCCAACGCTGCGGTCCCGAAAATCACCATGCTGATCGGCGCGTCCTTCGGCGCCGGCAATTACGGCATGTGCGGACGCGCCTATTCACCGCGCTTCCTGTGGTCATGGCCCAATGCCCGCATCGCCGTGATGGGAGCCGAACAGGCGGCGGGCGTACTCGCCACCGTCAAACGCGAATCCGTCGAACGCCGCGGCGGCACGTTTACAGATGAAGACGAGGCCGCCGTCAAAACCCCGGTGCTGGCCGAGTTCGAAACCCAGAGCCAGCCGCTCCATGCCTCCGCCCGTTTGTGGGACGACGGCATCATCGATCCGGCCTCGAGCCGCGATATTCTCGGTTTAAGCCTTGCCGCCGCCCTCAACGCACCCATCGAAGCCACGCGCTTCGGCGTATTCCGCATGTGAGCGCTGTGTTCAAGAAAATCCTCATCGCCAACCGGGGAGAAATTGCGGCTCGCATCTCGGCCACCGCACGCCGCATGGGAATATCCACCGTCGCCATCTATTCCGATGCCGACCGCGAGGCGCTCCACGTCAAGATGGCCGTTGAAGCTTATCGCGTAGGCCCCGCCCCCGCCAAGCAAAGTTATCTCGACGCCGATGTCATCGTCGAAATCGCCAAACGCAGCGGCGCTGAGGCCATCCATCCAGGCTATGGCTTTCTTTCCGAAAATACGGACTTCGCTGAAACCGTGATCAAGTCCGGTCTGATTTTCATTGGCCCGCCGCCCGCCGCCATCCGCGCCATGGGCCACAAGGACAAGGCCCGCACACTGATGCAGAAGGCCGGCGTCCCCGTACTGCCCGGCTACAACGGCGAAAATCAGCACACGGAACACTTGGCGCGCGAAGCCGCCCGCATCGGCTTCCCGGTCCTCATCAAGCCAATCGCGGGAGGCGGCGGCAAGGGCATGCACCGCATCGATGATGCCGCCACCTTTGCAAGCGCCCTAGCCACCGCCCGCCGCGAAGCCGCATCTTCCTTCGGCGACGACCGTGTTCTCCTAGAGAAATTTCTGCCCAAAGCCCGCCACATCGAAATCCAGATTTTTGCGGATAGCCAAGGCAACACCATCCACCTCTTCGAGCGCGACTGCTCTCTCCAGCGCCGCCACCAGAAGGTAATCGAGGAAGCCCCAGCCCCCGGCATGACGGAGGAAATGCGCGCGGTCATGGGAAGGGCCGCCATCGAGGCGGCGAAAGCAGTCAAATACCTGGGCGCCGGCACCGTCGAATTCATCGCCGATATTTCCGCCGGCCTCAACAAAGACCGCTTCTATTTCATGGAGATGAACACCAGGCTTCAAGTGGAACATCCAGTCA
>JBGTNZ010000013.1:0-5236 GCA_041742805.1 Aestuariivirga sp. | reverse complement strand
GTTAGGCGCGCTTGTTCTGTTTGCCGCGTATACGGAAGATCTCAAGTTCTTCGCCGCCACGGCGCAGCCCGGCAGCTTCTTTGAAGGCGTCAACGTCACCTTCGACCTGTCCAATCCCTATGTTGTCGTTGGCCTCCTGTTCGGCGGCCTCCTACCCTATCTCTTCGGCGGCATGTCGATGACGGCGGTGGGCCGCGCCGCCCAGTCGGTGGTCATCGAAGTGCGCCGCCAGTTCAAGGAAAAGCCCGGCATCATGCAGGGCACCGAGAAGCCCGACTATGCCCGCGCCGTGGACCTGCTCACCAAGGCCGCCATCAAGGAGATGATCATCCCCACGATGCTGCCTGTGTTCAGCCCCATCGTCGTGTTCGTGGTCATCAACTGGATCGCCGGCAAGGAAGCGGCCTTCGCGGCCTTGGGCGCCATGCTCATGGGCGTGATCGTGACGGGCTTGTTCGTCGCCATCTCCATGACGGCGGGCGGCGGCGCCTGGGACAATGCCAAGAAAAGCTTCGAGGATGGCTTCGTCGATTCAAAAGGCGTAAAGCATCTGAAAGGTTCGGAGGCGCACAAGGCGTCCGTCACCGGCGATACGGTTGGCGATCCCTACAAGGACACCGCAGGCCCCGCCGTCAATCCGATGATCAAGATCACCAACAGTGTTGCGTTGCTGTTGCTGGCGGTGCTGGCGCATTGAATGAGCGTTGAGTGAAGGGCGTTGCGTGGCCGAACATACAAAAATAGCGGTGCTGGAGAGTAAGTGGTGGAATAAATCCAACGTGTCCGCGCGGGGTCTTTTCGATCTCGTATCGGACATGCATTGCGAAACGCCCCATGGCTACCATTATGAGATGGTCAACAGCGAGGCGGCGGCGAAAGAGGCGATTTCGCGAGTCGCCGGCTATACCTATTGCAAGATATTGTGCATCGCCACGCACGGCGATGAACACGGTTTGCGGCTCTATGGCGGCGGGCATCTGTCGCGGACCGAACTCCGTAACGCACTCAAGAACGGAGGCCGCTCGACGATCGACGGTTTGCACCTCTCCTCATGCACTTTCGGCACGCACAAGATAGCCGACTATCTGTTCAACGAGGGTGTGCGCCTGACGTGGGTTGCGGGTTACAGCAATGAAGTCGACTGGCTTGAATCATCCGCCCTCGACCTTCTCTTCTTCAATGAAATGCTGAGCACCCAGAGAAAAACCAATAAACCCCGTGTCCGCATCGAGAAAGTGGCTGAACGTATCCGGAAACTCGCGCCGGGATTGGCCAAACGCCTGGGCTTCGGCGTTTTCGTCAGAGATCGCGCCACGGGTGAGGTGGTGGATTTGCTTGCGGAGGGAAAGGATTAACAACCCCTCTTGTCATTGCCGGGCTTGTTCCGGCAACCCATTTCTCAATTGCATTATTCACCCTAGCTGAGGGATGGGTCGCCGGAATGAATCCGGCGATGACAAAAAATGGAGAGAGGCAACACGCTCTAGGATGGTCCAACGCTGGGGCCGGCCTTTGAATTCAGAATGCCCCTGAAGATGTTCTGCAGTATGCCGAGGTCTTCGCCAACCACGGGAGTCTTGCGCGAGTTGACATCGATGATGCGGCCATCCTCGAGTCCATATTGGGCGAAGCTTTGCACTTGATCGTTCTGGTCGAAGCGGACGGCGATCACCTCGCGGTTGGTTTCCTTGGGGCGCAGGAAGGCGCGGCCCTTGGTGATGCTGGTGATGTAGTAATAGCTGTCGCCCTGGTAGTTCACGCTCGCCGTGGTCGAGGGGGAACCGAGTATGCCCTCGACCTCGGTTTTGGCCATGCCGTTGCTGATCTGTCCGAAGGCGCCGGGCTTGGCGATATAGCCGCGGTGCTCGATCTGGGGCGAGCAGCCCGCCAGAAGGGTTGCGCAGAAAGCTGCGACCAGCCACATAGGGGCTCTTGCTTGAAACGCTAAACTCATGACCGGCGAACGATTCCCCATATCCTGCTCGATTGTCTTTAATCCCAGCCCGCCTCCAAGGGCAAGCCGATGATCTTCAATCGCTTTTTCCGCGATGCCGCGGCTCCCGAGCGGCGTGTTTATGAGACAATTGTGGCTGCGGCGCGGCACCCTGTTCCCTATGCCGCCTGGGGTGTGGCCGACAATGTGGATGGTCGCTTCGACATGATCGCGCTTCACATGTTTCTCTTGCTCGATCGGCTGAAAGGAGAGGACGCCGATTTCCGTCAACGTCTCGTCGATGAATTTTTCGCCGACATGGACCGCTCGCTTCGCGAGATGGGTGTTGGCGATATTTCGGTTGGCAAGAAGGTGCGCAAGATGGCCGAGGCCTTCTATGGCCGCCTTGCCGCCTATGATGCGGGATTGAGCCACGGCAAGGACGCTTTGGCGATGGCGCTGTCGCGCAATTTCTTTCCCGAAGGCGGAAGAAACGGCATCGCTGAAAAGCTATTGGGCTATACGATTGCCGCTCAGGGCGAACTCGCAAAAGCGAAAACCGAATGTCTTCTTGCGGGGAGGGTCACGTTCCCGGAGCCGAAGCCATGATCGGCCCCGAATCGGAATTCTCCCGCCCTCTCCCCGTGGACCGGGTGCCTCGCGGCGGCAGTGATGAGAAGATTGCCGCCGATCCTGATGAATGCAGGGCTCTCGCCGCGCGCCTCGGGCTTCCCGTCATCCATGCCGTTGCAGCGGAACTCCGGGCGACGCCGTGGCGGGGCGGCGGTTTGAAACTAGAAGGCAAGCTGATCGCCGATCTGGAGCAGGTCTCGGTGGTAAGCCTGGAACCGTTTCGTCAGGACGTGGAGTTTCCGATTTTGCGATACTTCATGGCCGCAGGCGCTGCGGAACAGGAGACGGATGCTGAGATCGATCCCATTGACCATGGCCATGTGGATCTTGGCGAAGTCGTCGCTGAAACACTTGCCCTGGAGCTTGATCCCTATCCCCGTCGCCCGGGCGAAGCTTTCGAGGAGATCGTCACGGTTAAGCCCCCTTCACCCGCTCCACCATCGCCCTTTGCGAGCTTGAAGCGGCTCAAGCCTGAATGAGCCAGTGGATTTTTTGAAATCGACTTCCGGGCCGGTTTCACCTATGGGAACCTGTGGTTCGGCGGACCATCGAGGGGCATTGAAGCAACAACTGACTATAGCGCTGGACGCGATGGGTGGCGATCTGGGTCCCGACATGGTGGTGCCCGGCGCCAATCTTTCGGCGATCCGCCATCCCGCGGCGCACTTCCTGCTGTTCGGCGACGGCGCCCGCATAGCGCCTCTTCTGGCGCGCCATCCCAAGCTCAAGGAACGCGCTGAAATCCGTCATTCGGATGTATCCATCGCTATGGATGCAAAGCCCAGCCAGGCGCTCCGCCAAGGCCGCGGCAAGAGCAGCATGTGGCAAGCTGTCGACGCGGTCCGAAAGGGCGAGGCTCAAGCTGCGGTCTCCGCCGGCAACACCGGGGCGCTGATGGCCATGTCGCGCTTCATCCTCAAGACGCTACCCGGTATTTCGCGGCCCGCCATGGCGGCGATCTGGCCCACGCTGCGGAGCGAAAGCATTGTCCTCGATGTGGGCGCGACTATCGGCGCGGATGCAAGTCAGCTTGTGGAATTTGCCATCATGGGCGAGGCCATGGCCCGCTGCCTGTTCGGTTTCGAAAAACCGAGCGTCGGTCTTCTCAATATCGGCGTTGAGGAGATGAAGGGCGTGGAGCAGGTGAAGGAAGCCGCCCGCCTTCTCCGCGAGCTTCGCTTGCCGCTGGAATATGCGGGGTTCGTTGAAGGCGACGATATCGCCAGGGGTACGGTGGATGTTGTTGTGACCGAAGGTTTCACCGGCAACATCGCGCTCAAGACGGCGGAGGGAACCGCCAAACAACTCAGCGCCTATCTCAAGCTGGCGCTGGCGCGGACCATGTTCTCGAAACTCGGCGCGGCCCTGGCGTCGGGCGCCTTCGCAGCGCTGCGCGACCGGATGGATCCTCGCAAACACAATGGCGGCGTGTTTCTCGGCCTCAATGGCGTCGTGGTGAAAAGCCACGGCGGCACCGACGCGTTGGGTTTTGCCACCGCCATCGACATTGCCTTCGAAATGGTCCGCAACGATCTGGTCAACAAGATCAAGACCGACATCATCGGGATTGCTCCTGCGGAGGTGTCTCTGGAACCTGCAGCCGTTGCAGGCCGGGCTGAATGACCCGCCGCAGTCTGATCATGGGTGTGGGCTCGGCATTGCCCAAGCGGGTGATGACCAATGACGACATCAGCAAGATCGTCGATACCAGCGATGCCTGGATCGTTGAGCGGACCGGCATCCGCTCGCGCCACATCGCCTCGGACGGTGAAACCACCGCTTCACTCGGTGCTGAATCCGCCCGCCGCGCGCTCGACGATGCAGGACTCGCCGCGTCCGATGTCGATCTCATCATCGTGGCGACTTCAACACCGGATCGCACATTTCCAGCCAGCGCCACGCAGATACAGGCAATGCTCGGCATCACCCGCGGCGCTGCCTTCGATTTGCAGGCGGTATGTTCGGGCTTTGTCTATGGCCTGACCACGGCGGACGCGCTGCTTCGCTGCGAGCAATCCCAATGCGCGCTGGTCATAGGCTCGGAAACATTCTCGCGGATTCTCGACTGGAGCGACCGCACCACCTGCGTCCTGTTCGGCGATGGCGCGGGTGCGGCCGTGCTCACGGCCGGCGAAGGTGCCGGCACCATGGCCGATCGCGGCATCCTCGCCTCGCACATCCGTTCCGATGGGCGCTACGCCGATAAACTTTATGTCGACGGCGGACCATCCACCACGAGAACCGTGGGCTACCTACGCATGGAGGGACGGGACGTGTTCAAGCACGCCGTCGTCAATATCGCTTCGATCATGGAAGAAACCATCACACGAGCTGGGCTCACGCCTGCGGATATCGATTGGTTCGTTCCCCATCAGGCAAACCGGCGAATCCTCGAGGGCACCGCCAAAAAGCTCGGCATACCGGAGAGCAAAATCGTCATAACGCTGGACCGCCACGGCAACACCTCCGCCGCCTCGGTTCCGCTCGCGCTTGACGTTGCGGTGAAGGATGGGCGGATCAAGCGCGGAGACCTTGTGCTGATGGAAGCCATGGGTGGCGGTTTCACCTGGGGAGCGGTTTTGGCGAGGTACTAAACAAGCCTCTAAGCCTTTGAGTTCCCGCTATTTTATATTGACCTGGTGAGGCGACAGGCATAGGCTTCGAAAAAAA
>JBGTNZ010000012.1:0-15694 GCA_041742805.1 Aestuariivirga sp. | reverse complement strand
CAGGGGCGGCGCTGAGCGCGGCCGAGGAATATCTGCCCGAGTCGATGCAAGGCCCCTTGGCGACGTTGATTGCGGCGCTAGGCGGCGGTGTAGTCGGAGCCGGCGCGACGAACCTCGTCCGCTCGCCCGCTAAGGTGGCTGAGAAGGCCCAGGGCTGGCTGCGAGATAGCGACGGGACGTTGCAGGACCCGGCCACCGGCGAGGCCCCCAGGCGGCGCAATGCGGACCAGGCGGCCGATTTCCTACAGAAGGGGTCCACCGATCCGAAAGCCGCGGCTGCGGCGATCGATCGGAATCAGCAATTTTTCACTGAGGCGGGTGGCGCCATGCCGACCAGCGGCCTCATGTCGGACGACATTGGATTGCAGATGCTCGAAAAGGCGCAGCGCGACATCGACGCCAAGCCTTTCCTCGAACGCGATAAGGCGGTGAGGGGTTCGGCGGCTGACGATCTCGCGAGGCTGCGGCCACTCGGAAGCGATCCCGACGCCGCGCGCGACACGGCCAAAGGCATGATCGCCTCGAAGCTCACGGCGGCGGAGGACACAGTGCGCGGCGCTCAATCGCGCGTTGAGGGCGCGGACAATGCCGAACGCGAACTGATGCAGGACTACCAGCACTTTGGCGGTGGCGCCTCGGTTGCATCCGAAGACTTGGACCGGGTGCTGGTCGGCAGCCTCTTGAAGCCGATGCAGAAGCACAAAAACGATTTGTATGCTGCGGTCGACCCCGACGGCACGTTGATGCGCTCAACCGATCCCCTGGCACAACTTGCCGCCGCGCTGCAAGGCGAAGTGGCTGGATTGCCGGGGACCATCAAGCGCCAGGTGCTGCCGGAAAGCCTCTTGAACGAGTTCGAGGCGACGGCAATCGACAAGGGCGGCACTGGCGAGATGTCCTTCCGCGACATGAATAAAATACGTTCGGCGGTATCGGACTCGGAACAGCAGGCGCGCGGCGCTTCGCAGACCTCGCTTGCCGACTCCCTGTTGCGTGTGAAGAAAACCATCAGCGAGGACGGCAAGGCCCTGGCCGCGGAAGGCAGCGAAGCTGGCAATCGCGCCAAAGAGGCGGACCGCTTCTACGCCGAGGTATTCGCCCCGCTGTTCAGCCGCGGCAAGGGCGCGGAACTGCGCAAGGATATCAACCGCGACGATCTCCACCGCTCCAACACCCCTCCCACGGCCACTGCGCAGCGGTTCCTGCGAGAAGGTGCGGGCGGAAAAGAGGCCGCCGCAGATATGAATCACATCCTCGCAAGGGCACCCAACCCGCAAGAAGGCGCGGCGGCCGCGCGGCGATACGTGCTGGCTGACTTGGCGAGGGCGGTCGGTGCCAATGGCAAGGTGAGCGAAACGTCCCTCCGCGGCTGGCTTAATGCTCGATCCGGTATGCTCTCCCAAATTCCGTCGCTCGATAAGGAGGTTCGGGGGTTGCTTGCCGAAGTGACGCGCCGATCTTCGGCCACGGGCACGATGCGCCGCGAACTGGAGTCAGCCGTTGCAGGCCATACTCGGACTCAGAAAGAAATCGATCAATCGGCCCTTTCAATCTTCATTGATGCGGATCCGAAGCACGCTGCGGGGCGCGTTCTCTCTTCGCCCGATCCGGTTAGGGCCGCCAACGAGCTGCGGGCGGCCTTCAAGGGCAACGTGCCGGCTGAGCGTGGGTGGCGGGCCGCCATGTCCGACTACTTGGTGGAGAGCCTTGGCACGAGCGGCAAGGCCGGGATCGCGGATGATGTCGACGCGGTGGCGCTCGACAAACTGGTGGCCACATTCCGAAAGAATGAGGCGACCCTGGAAACGGTCTTCGGTGACCACGATATGAAGTTCCTGCAACAGGCTAGGCGCCGTCTGGAATTGCTCTCTAACAAATCAGTGCAGGCGGCCAAGGGCGCCAACGTAGTGCCGAACCCTGGGATCGTGAACCTGCTCAAGAAGCCGCTCGATATCGTGCTGCGGCTCACCTACGGGGCGCTGGAAGGTGGTTCAAGGATGCGCAAGTACAACGTCCTGGCGGATCAGCTTCCCGACACCACGGCCGCCGCGAATGAGCTTGTGAAGCGCGCCATGTTCGATCCGGACGTGGCCAAGCATCTTTTGAACCGTCCGGTGAAGGAGGTGGGCACTCACGGCTGGAATCGGCAGCTCAATTTTCTGATGGGCTGGGCTGCGGCCGCGAGGGAAGTGGATCAGGACTGAAGAGAATGTTCTATCTCAGGCGCGGCTATCAACACTGCGCCATCGGCACGCCGGTTCGCCTCGTCCTTTATGTCCTGCTCTAGCTTCCCCACAATATTTTGCAACTCGTCGATCGTCATGCTCTCCATGTTGTCGAGGGTGGGAATGCGCCGCGGTTCCTCACCGCTCGCATAGCCGGCGCGATCGAGCAAGGCCTTGGCAGCATCGACACGCACCCGCGGCGTCACGGCGCTGTCGGACATGATCTCGTTTAGAATTCGGATGTCCTTGGGCGCCAGGTTCGTTCCCAGGTGATCGCGAAGCGCTTCCTGCAATTCGCCGGCGAACTCTTTCGTTCGTGCGAAGGCGTGGAGGCGATAGGTATCGGGCAAACCCGCCTTCGTCGCAGCATCCTCCTTTGAGAATCCTTGAGCGAGGAACCAACATAGTTCGCGGCGCGTGGTCGTTCCTAGTCCAGGTCTAGACGGTGGGCGAGACAATTGACCTCCAAATAATATGCAACCGAATTCATTACATATCACGAAAAGAATGCCGCTCCAAGATGTGCAGGATGGATTTCATCTAAACGCTGCGCGGGGCGCGCGGCATGGCGGTGTAAAGCAATATTTTGATAGGCCACTGGGCAAGGGGTTCCCTCGGGGTGCAGCGCTGCCCTGCAAGGCGGGCGCAAGTACCCCCGTAGGGGGTCCGCACTATCCGCACCCTAAAAGGCCCTGTTTTCGGGGCTATTTTGAATAGTGCGGAAATCCGCACTATCCGCACTGTCCGCAGCCGGTCCGCAGTGGCCTCTATTGCGCCCATTCTAATTGTCTTGTTTTAGCAGTGCGGATATTTTTCGCTGCTAAATCCGCACCGTCCGCACCCGCCAGTTTCCCCTTATCGTCCGCACCCAAATCCGCACTATTCGGTTGCGATGTTGCTTGACGCCACAGTGCAACCCTAATGGTCTTACCTAAATCAACGGGAGGAAAAATTTCGATCTCGCGACCCGCGCCCGCGGCAAGTCGCTTCCCGTAGTTCGCTCCTGGATATTTTGCGAATCCGCTGTTGCGTCCCGTATTCTTCCCCAGGATTTTCCCTATGGCGTCTTTGAATTTTGACAAGTCATACTTCTGGCCGTCGAGGTAGCTGGCGGCCGCCATAGCGTCGGCGATAGCAACAGCCTCGGCATCGGCATCGGCAGGGGCATCGCCGTCCGTTTCGCCCCTCGTCGCCCTCTCTTTTTCTACGCGGGATTTCACCAACTCGGCTCTGGAAAGGACGCCAATGTGATCCGGCCCATCGCCCTCCTCGTCTGGCGCATCTTGTAAGACGACGTTATTAAATTTGAACCAATCCGGTGCGCCGCCGGCAGCGCTACGAGCAATATTTGCTTTGGCCCCATCTAAGCGGACAAATAAGCTCCGATCCTCTTCAGGGACTTTGAACGCTTTGGCGTCCTTTTGGCTCATGCTGTAAAGCGTGAGTGCTATTCTTGCCACCGTCATCGGCGCATCCGATCCCCGGGCGGAGGCCGGATTACCGGCGAAGCCTTCTGAACTCGCGCCTGAGGGTTTTCGGGTGTGGTGAGCCATGATCACGGCGCATTCCATCTCGGTCGCTATTTCCCTGAAGACCTCGGCCACGGGACCCATCAAGGCTGAAGCATTTTCGTCTGAAGCGCGGTGAAACCCCACCAGCGGATCAGCGATGAAGACCCCGATCGCATCGGCTGCAATCCGACGCTTCACTTCTGCGATGTTGTCTTCGAGGCGCCGCAGTTGCCCCGTAACGGGGTGATTGTCCGCGACCCTCAAGGGGTGTTGAACGCCAGAATTGATGAAGAGTTTGCAAGGTAAATTTGCCGAGTCGAGGTTGAAAAATTTCTCGGCAGCTGCGCTCCGGCGGTCCAATTCGTCTGCATTATCTTCCTGATTCCACAACCAGACGTTCGCGGGTTTTTTGATGGTAACGCCCGCTATTTCCCCGCGATCCGACGCGACGGCTAACGCCAGCTGTAGCAGCCATTGCGTTTTCCCTGCGCCCGAGGGCGCCACAAGTTCTGTGAGGTATTCTCTCGCCGCGACACCATGTACGATCCAGCGCCGCGGCGGGGCGTTACGCCCCCTGGCGCTGGAATAGGGTCTCGGTTTGAGCCAATCCGGCGGAGGCGTTCTAAGTGAGGACGTGCCGCTAGTGGGTGCCGTGACCTGTTCAACACGCTTTGGTGTAACGGTCTCGAACTCGCTCCCCCTCTCAACAACCGCCTTCTTGGCGTACTTGAAGGCATTCCCCACGATCTTGCTCAGATCCTCCGTCTTCCAAGACGGCTTGCAGCGATCGTTCCAGTGATCAAGCATCAAATCAAGGCATTGGCTTTCGGACACGGCGAAATCTCGAACGCGGGCCGCCGCCTTATATGCCGTGAAATTACCTCTCTCTCCCTCCACAGAGATAAGTGGTGTGCACTTCAAATAGTCGGCTGCCGTGTCGATCGCCTCCTGGGTGTCCAGTTCAACCGTGCCTGGCCCAGGCATCTCGCGCTCCCTCGGCGTGTCGCACAAGTCGACGACCCATTGCGGCGCGATATCCAGATCCCCAATGGCCGCCGGCACTACGTTATTGTCGGCTTCGGATTCAACCCAAGAGTAGGCATTGCCGTCGATCTCTGAGCCTGGCCCGATCACATAGTTATGCCAGCTCCTTACATCCGTGGCGGGTCTGATTTTCTTGATGTTGCCCGCCACTCTAACCCCTGGCGGCAATTTGAAATAGGCGTGATATCCGCCCGATGGCGTATAAACTAGGTGCTTGTAATCGAGAATCGACTCCCAGTATTCGAGATCGGCTAGCCCCTCGGCGCCGTTTTTCACGTCGAAATCGAGCACCAGCAGATCGTCGGTTGAGATTCCGATGTTCGCGTGGCTCGATTCGCCGGTTACGGCTTCGGTCCACCATTCCCTGACCTTGGCCGGATCGCTTGACGCGCGGCCGGAAAAGTCATCTTTTACCGCAGGAAATTTCCCGTTGATCAAGCACGGGAACACCCTGAATCCTTTTTCGGCCAGGGCGACGGCCGCTGCTCGCATTGTCATGATGCGACCCCGCGAGGTTCAGAAAAATGGTCCCCAAAAACGCGGCGCGCTGCCTTGAAGCGGGCGACGATCGCAGCCTCCTTTGAAGGATAGTAGCCAAGCTTTTTTTTGCAAATGAAAGCGCACCATCGGCGGTTGCTTTTACACCACATAACGCCGGTGATGCCCGACGAATTGTTCTTTCGGAGTCGCATATTCGCGAATGTTTGCCGCACAGTTATCTGGCGAAGATTTTCGATGCGGGTGTCCCAGGCATCGCCGTTCCGGGGAGTCAACGCCCCCGAAGGCCATTTGCCGTGAATGTAAAACCAGGCCAGGCGGTGGGCGGTGAATTTTCTGCCGTCGACCGTAATGATCCGGTATTCGAATTTGCGATTGGAAGCCGCTACCGCGCCTTGCCCCCTTCCGCGGCCAGCGCGTGGTCTTGCCCGGAATTCTCCGGTGACTGGATCGTAGGCCAATACCTCGCGAAGACGCTTGGCAGTCAACGGAGTTTGCAGGAAGTGGTCAGGGCGTGTTATAAGATTTTTCATATGCACCTCTTGAAGGTTGAACGTCGGGGTTCGCCTTGGCGAGGGGCATAGTCGCTCGGGTAGTGTCGGTCGGAGTGGTTGCCGATTGGCGAAATGTTTCGAAAAGACTTTGCGCCGGCGAGGAGACTCGTCGGCGTTTCCATTCAATAGTGAAGGTTCGATTTGATTGAGCGCGCATCGGTCAGGCCAACGCCGCCACGTAACGGGCCAGTTCGTCACTGGTGAGCAAGGTTCGCCGGCCAATGCGTCGCGTCGTTAATTTTTTTGCTCGTATTTCACGGAAGATGGTCGCGCGACTGACGCTCAACACGCGGGCGGCCTCAGTAACGGATACAAGAAGGCGCACCAATGGCGCCTCTGGGGTAGCCAGTTTCATACGGATTCATCCCTTGTTATGGGTGTGCGGTCCGTGCGCCAACCGACTACGCTGCGTATGACAGGCTAGAAAAATCACCTAGCGGCGACATGCCTGACGTGGATCGACACCTACCACAAATTCAGCGGAAAAACAAATTTGAGAGTCTAGGTGAGCGTCAAATCCGCTCAGCGAGCGGATAGTCGAACGACGTTCGAAGCATCCTGCCCCGCCTCTTTGGCCCCACAATCGGCGACGTGGGCCGCCCAATCGTTCAACAGTTGCCGCATGGCCTCCATCCGCTTCGACCGATCGTAAACCCGCCCATGAACGTCGCGCGCCGCGTGGCCCGTGACCCGACGAACAAGCTCGGGTTCGTAACCGAGTTCATGCGCCCACGTAATGAACGTCCGGCGCAAATCGTGGATGGTCCACCGCTGCGGTTCCTCGTGGCCGAGGTCTACCGCCAGCCGCGCTCCGGCGCGAGTAACGCTCTCCCGGTGAAGGTGACCGGCGCGCGTGATCTTGCGGCCCCTTCGGCCCGTTTCCGTCACCGCAGGAAAGATGAAAGAGTCCGGCTTGCCCTGCTTCGCGATATCGACTGCGGGTAACAGCGTAGCGAGCGCAGCACCCGACAATGGGAGGGCGCGATCGCTGGCCTTGTTCTTCGCTTCCTCGAACGCGAGTGTCGACGCGTCGGGTGCGAAATGGCGAAGGCGAAGGGTAGCGATTTCCGACGCCCGCGCGCCCGTGAGCAGCAACAGCGCGACGACGCGATGCGTGACCGGGGCGTGAGCCGCGGGATGGATTAAAGGCAAGAGCGCATTCCATAGTTGACCAATTTCCTGATCCGTCAACGTGCGTTCCCGCGGCTTTTCATTCACCAACGGCGGGATCCCGCTTGCCGGGTTCAATTCCAGCCAACCCTCAGAAACGGCAAAGGCGAAAAGTTTCGAGGCAGCGGCCTTGATACGGTTCGCCGCCGTGCCCCTGGCGCCCTTGCGGGCAGCGAGAATCCTTTCGGCCTCCTTCCTGATGAGTGAAGTTAGATCGGAGCGCTGGACGTCCTGGAGCCGTCGCTTCCCGATCTTTGGCTGGAGGTAGGTTGCCAGAAGGCGTTGGGTTTCCGCCGCGGTGCTGGCCTTGTTCTTTAGCCGAACATGGCCGGTGAGAAAACGCGTCACCAGTTCGTCGACCGTCCCCGGCGCATCGGTCGCCCGCTTCTTGCGATTGATCTCCACGGAGGGGTCGCGCCCATTGCGGACTTCGGAGCGCATTCGCTCAGCCGCAGTCCGCGCGTCAGCCAATGTCATGTCGGGGTAACGGCCTAGCGTGATGCGCCGTTGCGTGGCCTTCTCACCAGCGGCTACCATCGGGCGATACCTAAGCGTGAAAATCTTGGTGCCCTGCGGCATCACACGAACAAGCAAACCGTTTCCGCACGCGATGGTGCGCTCGCGTTGCTGCGATCGCGCATTGCGGATTCGCAGGTCTAGGTTTTGTACAGTTCTTTTCACGGCGATTCTGTGCCCAACGAAGCGTTGGGCACTAGGATGGGCACATCCGAACGTTTCTGCAAGAGACAAGTTGAGACGAAATGAGACTTGCTGAAACGAAGCCTCGCGCTTCCCAAAATCAAACGGTGCCAGCATTTCGGTGCTTTTGGCGCGTATAAACCACTATCGACCTTCTAACCCGCTGGCCTTGCACGATAGTGTGAGCCTAAATCGTGTGCCCGCAATCATTTCGCAACAGACTACGAATCTGGGGGTCAGGAGTTCGAATCTCTTAGGGCGCGCCATTATTTTTTTATCATGCAATGGGTTTCGTGCGGCGCTTCGCTTGGCCTGCCAATTCATCGCCACATTCACATGCCCCTATCGTTTCATGCGAGTCATCATCATGGGGCTTTGCGGCTTGGTATTCGCATGGACCGGTGTCCCAGCGAAAGCGGATGTGCGCTCCTATTGTGAGGCCTATGCGCGCAACCAAGCTGATGTGCATTTGTCCGGCAGCGCTATTCTCGGTTTCAACCTCGAAGCCGCGCCGGCCGAACAGGAAAACCGCAAGACTCTGGCGCTCGCCGATTGCCTGGCGCTCTATATCCCCATGGTTCCCATCGAACCTTCGGCGACGCAGCCTGAAACCGCCGCCACTAACCCCGTAATCCGGCCTCGAGCCAAGCCGGCCGCGCTCATTCAGGCGAAGAAATCGCCTGACACCCCCAAGACCAAGATTGAGGCCGCGGCCACCACCACGCAGAAGAAAAAACAGCCGGTTACCAGCCCTTCATCCCTGGTTGCGGGAAGCCCGGAATGGAAGGCCTATTGCGCCGCTAAATATGTCTCCTACAACCCCGCCACGAACATTTTTACCAATGCTGGGGGCGAGCAACGCCCGTGCATAGCAAAAAGCCAACCGCGGACCAGCGTGGCAAAGGCCTCAACGCCGAGTCCCGCCGCGACTGGCAAACTGCCTACGAGAGCGGCCAAAAGCGTTGCACTACCGCCCAGCAAAAGGTCGCCGTGGCATACCTTCGACAATCCGGGGCTTTCGAACAGCCGCTGACTTTTGGGGAAAACGAACATGCGAAAAATTCAACTTTTCATTGCCGCCTTGGGGTGCGTGATTTCGCTATTGGCGCCCGCTTCGGGCGTACAAGCGCAGTCCGCTGCCGCATATGAGGATCGCTACGCGGGCGAATATGTCGTTCGTAGGGGAGACACGCTGAGTTCCATCGCGCGCGCCACGGGCGTGCCGGTGCGGGTGATCCTTGACCTCAATCCACGTCTAAATCCGCATGCGGTCCGGGCCGGTGATGTCATTATCCTGTCGGCCACCGAAACGCGGCGCGCAAGGATTGTGATCGATCCTGTCCGTGGAGATCCGGGAACCGACATCCGTGTGCGGGCAACCGGTTTCCGGCCATTCGGTTTGGTCCGCGTCCTGGCGGGCCGAAGCGCATACGCACTGAGGCCCTACGGTCAGGCGCGCGCCGATGACAGGGGACGTGTGCGAACCCGCGTCGAGGTGCCCGATTGGACGCGGCCCGGCACCACATTTTTCGTCGCAGTGGAATCCGCGAACCGGCGCACCCGCGCTATCTCGGAAGCTTTCCGCGTGACGCGCCGAAGCGATGACGAGGGCGAACGGATCGAGGTGACGGGCGTCCTTCGCAATGGTCCGGAATGCCCGATCATCCGGGCCGAGGATGGCGAAGTTTACTCGCTTACCGGAGATCTTGGGGATTTCGGCGCGGGTGACCAGGTCAGGATCGTCGGCCGTACGGTCGAAGTTTCCATCTGTACGCGCGGTACTACTATTCAGGTGCGCCGCATCGCGGAGGCCGAGTGACCTAGCATGACCGCAAGCGGATATTCGACTCAGGCAGCGACCGGCAGACTCTAGACCTGACCAAAGGTGCCCCGGAAGGTATAAGTTGTACCCCTTTCAGTTTCGGTACAGACTATATCCAGGCTTCTTGAAGAATGCCGGGCAACAGGGAGAGAATCATGACCAAATCTCGCAAAGCCGCGAATAGCAATTCGCGCCGGGCATTTTTGAAAGGCAGCGCCGTGGCCGCGGCGGGCGCTGCGACGCTCGCCATGCCGAATGTGGCTCGCGCCCAGGAGGCCACTGTGTTCAAGTTCCAGAGCACGTGGCCCACCAAGGACATCTTCCATGAATTCGCCGCAGACTTTGTGGCCCGCGTTAACGAGATGGGCGCTGGGCGCATCAAGCTCGAGCTGCTGGCGGCGGGTGCCGTCGCCAAGGCGCTGGAAGTGCAAGATGCGGTGATCGCCGGCACGCTCGACGGCGGCCATGGCGTCACGGCCTATTGGTATGGCAAGCATAAGGCGGCATCGCTCTTCGGAACGCCGCCGGCCTGGGGCTGGCGCGCCAACCAGATGGTGGGCTGGGTCAAATATGGCGGCGGCCAGGCCCTTTATGACGAACTGGTGCAGCAGGTGTTGGGCCTCGACCTCGTCGGCTTTCTCACGGGGCCAATGCCCACGCAGCCGCTTGGCTGGTTCAAGCAGGAGATCACCGACGCTGCGCAGCTTCAAGGCCTCAAATACCGCACCGTCGGCCTCTCCGCCGATCTGTTCAAACAGATGGGAGCGGCCGTCACCATCATGGGCGGCGGTGAAATCGTTCCCGCCATGGACCGCGGGCTTCTCGATGCCGCGGAATTCAACAACCCCTCCTCGGACAAGCTTCTGGGTTTCCCCGATGTATCCAAGGACTACATGCTGCAAAGCTATCATCAGTCGGCCGAGTGCTTCGAGATCATCTTCAACAAGACGAAGTTCGATGCGCTCGCCCCCGAGCTTCAGGCGATCCTCAGATATGCCGCGGAGGCCTCCAACACCGACATGAGCTGGAAGGCCATGGACCGTTATTCCAACGATCTCGCGGCGCTGAAGGAAGCGGGCATCAAGGTGCACAAGACGCCGGACTCAGTGTTGCAGGCGCAACTCACCGCGTGGGATGCGGTGATCACCGCCCAGTCTTCGGATCCCTTCTTCGCGAAAGTGGTGGAGAGCCAAAAGGCATGGGCCAAGCGTGTGGTGGGCGCCCAGTTCGAATTGGAGGTCGACCAGAAGATGGCGTACGATCATTTTTTCCCAGCGTAAACTTGAGCTAACTTGATCGGGAGCGAGCCCAAGCGCTTGCTCCCGATCAATGGACGGCATGAGGAACGGCGATGACGACCCGCACAACAGCGACCGCGCCATGAGGCGGGACTGGCTGGCGTTCACACTATTCGCGGTGGGCGTTGGGCTGGTGATCGCGGCAATATTCTGGTCGCTCTATGCCTATGGCCTTGTTGGTCAGACGATCGCCTCCAAAGGCCTCAGGCCCGCCAACAGTTTCCATTGCCTTATGATGTTCGGCGGCGATTGCGGCCTGCTCACCGCCGCCCACGCGACGAAGGGCACTTACGCCTATACACCGCTAGTGTTCTGGGCGGGCGTAGTGGCCGTTATCGCCAGCTTCGTGGTCAACCTGCTGCCGCGTTTTCCAAGCGAGCCATGGGGCATCAGGCTGCAGCGGCTACTGATCCCTGTCGACCGGGTCAGCACCATCGTGGGCCAGTTTTTTGCCTGGAGTATCCTGCTGCTCACTTTCGCGGTGAGCTACGAAGTATTCTCGCGCTACGTGTTTGGAGCCCCCACCGACTGGGCATTCGATGCGAGCTATATACTCTACGGCACGTTGTTCATCATGGCCGGCGCTTATGCGCTCTCGCGCAATTCCCATGTGCGGGGCGATTTCCTGTATCGCAGCTGGCGGCCCAGGACGCAGGCGCGGATGGATTTGCTGCTGTATTTCCTGTTCTTCTTCCCGGGCATTATCGCTTTCATCTACTCGGGCTATGGATTTGCGGCGCAATCGTGGTTCAGCCACGAACATTCGGCCTACAGCCCGGACGGATTGCCGATCTATCATTACAAGTCGATCATTCCGGCGACCGGCGTGCTGCTGTTGCTGCAGGGCGTCGTCGAAGTGATCCGCTGTCTCGTCTGCTTGCGCACCGGGGCGTGGCCGCAGCGGCTGCATGATGTAGAGGAGCTGGAGAAGGTCATTCTCGAGCAGCATGCGGGAGATGGAGCAAAGACATGACCGACCCACAACTCGGCGTATTCATGCTCGTGTTGTTCATTGGGCTCATCATGCTGGGCTTTCCGATTGCCTTCACGCTGATGGCCATGGGCGTGGGGTTTGCGTGGCTAGCATTTGACGGCAACTGGCAGCCGGTGATGTCGCTGCTGGTGCAGCGCACCTGGTCGGTGATGACCAATGACATTCTGATCTCCGTGCCGCTGTTTGTATTCATGGGTTATATCGTCGAGCGAGCTAATATCCTCGATCGATTATTCCGCTCGGTGCAACTGGCCGCCGGCGGGTTGCCGGGTTCGCTGGCGATTGCAACGCTCATCACCTGCGCGTTGTTCGCCACGGCCACCGGTATCGTGGGCGCGGTGGTGACGCTCATGGGCCTCCTGGCTTTTCCGGCCATGCTGCGGCACGGCTATGATGTGAAGTTATCGGCGGGCGTGGTGTGCGCCGGGGGCTGCCTCGGCATTCTCATTCCGCCCAGCATCATGCTGATCCTTTACGGGGCAACGGCGGGCGTTTCGCCCGTACAGCTTTATGCCGGGGCGCTCTTTCCGGGCCTGATGCTGGCCGGCATGTACATGATCTACATAATGATCCGGGCCGTTCTCAATCCAGCGCTGGCGCCGCCCTTGCCGCCGGAGGAACGCAATGTTCCCGTCTTCACCATCATCTATGAGTTGCTGACTTCCTTCGTGCCCCTGGCCTTGCTGATCTTCTCGGTGCTGGGCGCCATCATGTTCGGGCTGGCGACACCGTCAGAAGCAGCCGCCATCGGCGCGCTAGGGGCATTGCTGCTGGCCGCCGCCTATCGCTCGCTCTCCTTCGAGAAGCTCAAGGAGTCCGTTTATCTGACGGCCCGCACCTCGGCGATGATCGGCTGGCTGTTCGTAGGCTCCTTCACATTCTCGGCGGTGTTCGCCATCCTGGGCGGGGATGCGGTGATCAAGGACTTCGTCGTCGGGCTCGATCTCTCGCCCTTCATGTTCCTGCTCGTGGCGCAGATCATCATCTTCATTCTTGGATGGCCGCTGGAATGGACGGAGATCATCGTCATCTTCGTGCCGATCTTCCTGCCGCTGCTCGATCACTTCGGCATCGATCCCCTGTTCTTCGGCCTGCTGATCGCGCTCAATATCCAGACCTCGTTCCTGTCGCCGCCCGTTGCCATGGCGCCGTTTTATCTGAAGGGGGTGGCGCCCGCGCATGTGTCGATCAACGATATTTTCGCGGGCGTCATGCCCTATATCGTCATCGTCGTGTTCGCCATGGCGATGCTCTACATGTTTCCGGCGATCGGCATGTGGCTACCGTCCTATCTCTACGGGCGCTGAGATAAGCTTCATCCACAAAGCAATTCTTTCAAGCGCGCTTTGTGCAGACGGCGAAGGATCGGCTCCGTGCAAAAAACCGTGGGTTTCAGATTGTACGACATCGACGACTAAAGTTCTGCCAGCGCGCTCCAGCCTTGTCACCAGAGCCAGGGAATCGTCCTTCAAGGGATCGTGGCCGGCAATTAGAATATAAACCGGTATGCCGGAAGGTCCGCCCAGCGACTCGATGGCGTAGGGACTGATTTTCCCCGGTACATTGGCCAGCGTCCAGTAACGGCGCACGCAATCGGCATCGAGGCCCTCGTCGCGCGATCCCCATTGACGGAGCGAAGCGCTGTCCAACAGGCCGAAGCCGCCATAGAGGCTGCAGACTCCAAGAATCCGGCCGCGCAGGGCTGCAGGCGCCGCGCGTTCGACGGCCAGCGCAATCGCGGCGCCCGCGGAGTCGCCGCATAGAATGACCGAGTTGCATCCACCCTGGGCGAGGGATTTTGAGAGCATATACTCAAGGACAGCAATTCCATCTTCAATGGGCGCCGGGGCGGGGTGCTCGGGTGCCAGGCGATAGCCCACCGAAGCGACCCGAAGACCCGCGCGTTCGCTCAACGCGCCGGAAATATCGGCATGCGTGGAGGGCGAACCGAAAATCCACCCTCCGCCGTGGAAGTAGATAATACAACAATCCTCGCTCAGGCGCGCGGCAGGGCAATGCATCAGCAAGCTGAGGACATGCCCTTGATGCTGGATCGTCTGCCAGGAACATGATGGCGCCGTGTCCACGCGGAACAGCTGCTCGTATTCCGCGCGAAGTTGCCTCACATCGCCGTTGAGCCAATCGAACTTGGCTTGGTTTCGTGGGCCGCTTATGCCGCTTTACTCCCCGCCATCAGGAGAACCACCAACGCTCAGCGCCCCGCGCCCCATCGAGGGGCCAGCTCCCGGTGAGCTTTTCATCATGCGCTACGGCCTTACGGTGCGCATAGATCCAGTTTCGGAAGAAGGGAATGATGACTGAACCCTCCTCATGGAGAATGCGCTGCATTTCGGAATACATTTCGGCCCGTTTTTTCTGATCGAGTTCGGCTCGCGCCTCAACGAGCAGCTTGTTGAACCGCTCGTTGGAAAAATGCGAGTCGTTCCAGGCGGCACCCTGAGCGAATCCGAGTGTGAAGATGATGTCCGGGGTGGGCCGCCCGCCCCAGCCTGCCAATGCGAACGGCTTCTTGAGCCAGACATTGGACCAGTAGGAATCATTCGGTTCACGGACCACTTCAATTTCGATGCCTGCCTTCTTGGCCGTCTCGCTGAACAGCAGCGCCATATCGACGGCGCCGGCAATGACCGTGTCGGCGGCGGAGAGCGACAGCTTGAGATTTTCCATGCCCGCCTTCTTGAGGTGGAACTTTGCCTTTTCGGGATCGTAAGTGCGCTGGGGAATGGAGGAATCGTAATAGGGCATGATGGGGCTGATGGGGTGATCGTTGCCGAGTGAACCGTGCCCATTCAGCACGGTCTTGATGGCGGCGTCGCG
Source organism: Aestuariivirga sp. (assembly GCA_041742805.1). GTDB lineage: Bacteria > Pseudomonadota > Alphaproteobacteria > Rhizobiales > Aestuariivirgaceae > Aestuariivirga. The sequence continues at coordinate 1,041 of JBGTNZ010000012.1, read as the reverse complement.
GTCGATCGCATATTTCAACGCCAGCCTCACATCCACATTGTCAAACGGAGCCACATCCATGTGCATGGGAATAGAGACATGGGTGCCCGTGGGAACTTCGTCCACCTCGATGCCCGAATCCTGTTGCAGAAGCTCGAGCGTGTTGAAGTCGCATTCGATCATGGCGTCGATGTCACCGGCGCGAAGTGCCGATGTGCGCGCGGTCACATCGGAGATCGCTACAAAGCTCACTTCATCGAAATGGGCGCGGCCCTCTTTCCAGTAGTTGGGGAAGCGCTTCATGACCGAGCGGACGCCTGGTTCGAATTCCTCCACCATATAACCACCGGTGCCCGCGCTGTTTCCCCAGTCGATCTTGCCTTCCCCGTCCGCTGGCAGCATCACCAAATGGTAGTCCGTCAGCATGTAGGGGATATCGGCGTTGCCGGTCGATAGTTTGATCACCACGGTGTTTTTGTCATCGGCCTTGATATCCTCGACCGATTCCAGAAGTGCCTTGGCGCCCGATTTGGAGGCTTCGCCGCGATGATAATTGAGCGAGGCCACGACATCGCCGGCCTCGAAGGTCTTGCCATCGTGGAATTCAACACCGTTGCGGAGCTTCAGCGTCCAGGTCTTGGCGTCGGAAGATACGTCCCAGCTTTCCGCGAGTTCGCCCACGACATCGTTGCCGGGTGCTATCTCGGTCAGAAAATTTCGCTGCGTGTGGGCCATGCTGATCATGAACCGCGATGCTGTGGTGGAAGGATCCATGCTGTCCGTGGTGTTGCCATCGTCAAGGCCAACGCGGAATTTTCCGCCTTTCTTGGGAGTAGCGGCGGCGACCCCCTTCGACCACAGGCTCATGGCGCCGGGTATCGTCAGGCCGAGAGCGATGGCGCCCTCCATGAAGGATCTGCGGCTGATCCGGCCACTGATCGCAGCGGTTTTCAAAAGGCTCAAGTGTGCTTTCCGGTTTGACATGATCGCCTCCTCACATTTCCGCTCAAGACGGTTGAGTGAAGCGTACGTCTGGGCGAAATGGCTTAATGGTCAGCCTTC
>JBGTNZ010000011.1:0-15645 GCA_041742805.1 Aestuariivirga sp. | reverse complement strand
CGATGGCCATTTCCAATTTGGCAGATCTTTTCCACGATACATTGCGGGACATCTATTATGCCGAGAAAAAACTCGTCAGAACCCTGCCCAAGCTCGCCAAGAAGGTCAGCAATGAGGACTTGAGCGAGGCCTTCACCAATCACGCCGAGGAAACCGAGGGCCATGTAGGCCGGCTGGAAGAGGTTTTTAAAATCATAGGCAAGACAGCCCGCGGCAAAAAATGCCCTGCCATGGACGGGTTGGTCGAGGAGGGCAACGAACTGATTGAAGAAGCCGAGGAAGAGGCGGTGTTGGACGCTGGAATTCTGGCCGCCGCTCAAGCCGTGGAGCACTATGAAATCGCCCGCTATGGCGCCCTTGTGGAATGGGCAAAGCTCCTCGGTCATGACGATGCCGCCGCCATCTTGGAAGAAACGCTGAATGAAGAGAAAGCGGCGGACGAGCTTCTTGGATCACTGTCCGAGGTCGTCAACTCGGCCGCCGACATGGAGAGCGAAGAAGACCGCGAAGAAGCTGCCGAATAATCGCGAACTGCTCGAACACTCGGATCTGGCTGGTCCGGGTGCTGGGCAGCCGTAATGCTTACCCAAAAGCGTGATCTGCGGACGGGGAAATCCGTGTGGCAGAGCCGTCGCCCATTGGTGATGGCGACCGACGCCCTGGAAAAATCCGGGCGAACGGATGTTGTCGTGGTTGGCACCGGAATTTCCGGAGCGCTCGTGGCCGACGCTCTACTGAATTGCGGGTTGCGTGTCGTGGCGGTCGACCGGCGTGAACCGATGACGGGGTCCACTCCGGCCAGTACATCGCTGCTGCAATTCGAGCTTGATACGCCGTTGACAGTGCTCACCCGCAAAGTCGGGCGTGAGCGTGCTGCCCGGGCTTGGCTAAGATCGGCCAGCGCCGTTGGGGCCCTTGGTGACCGCATTTGCGATCTGCAAATCGGCTGTGATTTCCGCCAGCGCTCCACCGTGTATCTGCCGGGAAATGTGCTCGATGTTAAGGGCCTCAAGCACGAAGCAGAGGAGCGGCAGCGGCTCGGGTTGCGCTCGGAGTTCGTGGGCCGCAAGGAACTTCGGCGGCTCATCGGGATTTCCCAGCCGGGGGCCATCCTGTCACGCGGCAATGGCGAAGCCGATCCCGCCAAGCTGGTTGCCGGCCTGTGGCGTCACTTCCGCGCTCATGGAGGCAAAATCGTTAGTCCCTTCGATGCCGTCGAACTGGATGAAAGCAAGACCAAAGTGAGCCTGCGCGCCGCCGATGGCCGCCGCATTATTGCAAAGCATGTGGTGATGTGCACCGGCTATGAGCTTCCCAAGTTCGTGCAGCCAAAAGGGCTCAAAGTCATTTCAACCTGGGCCATCGCCACAAAACCGCAGCGGCATAATCTTTGGCGGGGCCGGGAGCTGGTCTGGCAAGCCGCCGATCCGTATCTTTATATGCGGACGACCCTGGGTGGACGTGTCATCGCCGGCGGGGTGGATGAAACGTACTCGGACGAGGGAAAAAGAGAACGCCTCATCGGCAAAAAATCCACCAGCATTGCCAAGAAGGCAAAACGCATTTTTCCCCGGGTGGATTTTGAGCCCCACTACGCATGGACGGGAAACTTCGGCGAGAGCGACACCGGAATGCCGGCCATAGGCCTGGCGCGCGGCTACAAGCGTACCTATGCAGCCCTGGGTTTTGGCGGAAACGGCATCACATTCAGCATGCTTGCGGCGCAAATTATTTCACGGACGATTGATGGCATCAGCGATCCCGATGCTGACGTTTTCCGGCCATAGCTCAAGCCATCCCCAGCGCCATCTTCCGCCGCCCCGCCCAGGCGCCAATCAGCCGGTCGGCGGTGATGCCGATGAAGGCGATGCCGAGACCCGCCAGCAACCCACGGCCCGTATCCGCGCCGGGCAGCGCCTTGTAAATTTCCTGGCCCAGATCGCGTGAGCCGATCAGCGCCGTTATCGCCACCATGAAGAGCGCCATCATGATCGTCTGGTTGATGCCAAGAAGGATTTCCGGAAAGGCGATCGGCATTTCGACTTTCCACAGCCGCTGGCGCGGCTTCGTGCCCGATGCGACCGCCGCCTCGATTGTCACTGCGGGTACGCGGATCAACCCCAGATAGGTGTAACGAACCGCTGGCACCGTCGCATAGAAGAGCATCGCAATGACGTTGGAAAGATCGCTGGTCTGAAACAGCATAATCACCGGAATGAGGTAAATAAAGCTCGGAAACGTCTGCAGCGTATCGCAAATCGCCATAATAACGCGCGCCGCAGCGGCATTATGCGCGGACCAGATGCCCAGCGGCACACCGATAAGAATGCACAGGATGGTGCAACCCGTAACCAGATAGATGGTGAGCATCAGCGGCGTCCAGAAACCCGTGAGCAACAGAAAACCGAAAAGGCAAATGGGGATGAGTGCCAGGCGCCATCCTCCCAGCCGCCAGCCGGTGAACGCCAGCACGCCGATAACCGCCGGCCACGGCAGCCACAGGTAGAAATCGCGCATCGGCAGAAGCAGCCAGATGGTGATCCCGTCGCGTATAGGCTTGATGTAAACGAAGAGGGTCTTCGATACCCAGCGCACGAAGTCGTTGATGGGCCCGCCATAGGAGAAAGTGAATTCCTGGGGCAGTACGGCGAGTGCGGGAACAATCCGCGCCGCCGCGATTGCAACAATGAGCACAGCGAGAAACGCGGTGAGATGCGGGTGCCGTTGATACCACGGCGTACCCGGTGGAATGCGCTGCGGCACCCGGCGCATATAGGCCCGCGTCATGCGGTCGAGCACCATGGCGATGAGCGTGATGGCGATGCCCTGTTCGACCGCCTTGCCGATCTGCAATTGCTGCAGCGAAAAAAGCAGTTTCTGTCCCAGGCCCGAGGCGCCGACGAGGGAGGCGATAACCACCATGGCAAGCGTCTGCATCACCACCTGATTGAGACCCAACAGCAATGTCTGTTGGGCCGCGGGCAATTCAACCTTCCACAGCAGCTGGCGCGACGTGCAGCCCGACATGGCGCCAGCTTCCAGAATGTCCGAGGATACGGTGCGGATGCCGAGGAGGGTGCAGCGCGCCATTGGAGGGAGGGCGAATATCATTGTCGCCAGCATGGCCGGCACCTGCCCGAAGCCGAACAGCACCACGACGGGTCCGAGATAGGCCATGTGCGGTGTCGCCTGCATGACATCGAAGGAGGTGTTCAGAACTCTTTCAGCCCGGCTGTTGCGGGTCGCCCAGATGCCGAGGAAAAGACCGGCGGCGGCGGCCAGTGGCACAGTGACCAGGACGATGGAGAGCGTCTTCATCGCATCCGGCCACAGGCCGAAAATGGCGAGATAGAAGGCGCAAAGCCCGGAAAATAACGCCAGCCTCCGCCCGCCCGCCCAGTGGCCGAGAATTGCCGTGCCCAAAACGATAGCGGGCCATGGCAAGGGCGGCCATTTCCAAGCAAGCACGCCGCGATAAAGCAAGGCTTCGACAAGGGACAACGGCTGCGTCAGCAGCCACGAAATGGCGCGCGTGACGGGCTTCGCCGTGATGCCGAGCCAGACAAAGAAGGAGGTAACCCAATCGCGCGCCGGGATCACCCATTCCGCCGGCCATTGATCGAGAAACGGCACGAAACGCGAGAGCGCGATGGTGACGCCAAGCAACACCGCGAAGGAAACGAACGGTGCCATTGCCGGACTTTGCAGCCGGACAGAGTCCCTGAGAACCGTGTCAGTCATGTACACGATCTGGAAACAATGCCGCGATCATGTCTTCGCGCGTGACGGCGCCCACGGGCTTGCCTTTGCTGTCGACCACGGGAACAGCGCAATCCGAGGACAGCACCTGCGCCGCCGCATCGCCGATCTTGACAGTAGCGGCAATGGGCCTGCCCCCCGTTTTGCCCTTGGTTTTCCCGGCAATGGCGCCCACGGTCAGAATGCGGTCGCGCGGCGCATTTTTGGTGAAAGCGCGCACATAGTCGTCCGCCGGCGCCGCCACCATCTCCTCCGGTGTCGCCATCTGCACCAGCCGTCCGTCCTTCATGATACCGATGCGATCGGCGAGCCGGACTGCTTCGTCAAAGTCATGGGTGATGAAGACGATGGTTTTCTGAAGAAGTTTTTGTAGCCGCAGGAATTCATCTTGCATCTCGCGCCGGATAAGCGGATCGAGAGCGGAAAAGGGTTCATCCAGGAACCAAACCTCAGGCCCCACCGCGAGCGAGCGGGCGATGCCGACGCGCTGCTGCTGTCCACCCGAAAGCTCGCGCGGGAAATAACTTTCTCGGCCCTCAAGGCCGACAAGCTTGATCATTTCCCTGGCGCGTGACTCCCGCGCGTCGCGAGAGTTCCCCCTAACTTCCAGCGGGAAGGCGACATTGGTGAGCACATTGCGATGCGGCAACAGGCCGAAATGCTGGAACACCATGCCCATCTTGTGACGGCGGAGTTCAATGAGCTCGGCAGGCGTCGCCGCCATGAGGTCCTGGCCGTCGAAAAGAATTTGCCCCGCGGTTGGATCGTTGAGCCGCGTGAGGGCACGGATCAGCGTCGATTTCCCGGAACCCGAAAGACCCATGACGATAAGAATTTCGCCGGTTCCAACGTCGAAGGAGACATCGCGCACCGCGCCGATATAATTCTCCTTTCCGAGATCATCATCGGTCGGCGCACCGCCGTGGCGAACGAGGAACCCTCCGGGATCGGCGCCAAACAGTTTCCACAAATGGCGGCAGGAAATCTTGGGCGTTTGCTTCATGGGGTCAGCATGAAACGAAAGCGGGCCGGGCGCAACATTCTGCGCCCGGCCCGTTTGTGCGGACAGCTTTATTGGATCCAAGTCTTCCAGATCGCTTCGTTCTCGGCAATCCATTTTTTCGCGGCGTCTTCAGGCGTCATGCCCTCAACATCCACCATGGCGGCTGCCGCGGCGATCTGCGGATTGGTGAAATTCACCTTTTTCATAATCGCGGCGGCTTTCGGCCATTTCTCCGCAAGCTGAGGGGAACCCACTTTCTTGAGATAGCCTTTGGCCGGCGCACCGCAATCATAGACAGAGTCCGGATTGGAACCCCATTTCGGGTCCGTGAGGCAGGCTGGATCGTGAGTCGGGAATTCCACGAACTGGCCTTCGAACTTGGCTTCGACGAAATTCGGCGTCCAGTTGAAGAGCACGATTGGCTCCTTGCGGTCATAGGCCGCTTGTAATTCCGCCCAAAGCGTTGCCGCCTGGCCGACCGGCACTTCCTGGTAGTTCATCTTGAGCGCCTGAATGCGCTCGGAATAATGCTTGCCCCAGTCCGCCGGCGGGCCGACGAAACGTCCCTTGCCCCCGGTTTCGGCGGTGGCGAGTTTGGCGGCACAGGCATCAAGCGCTTTCCAGTCGGGCAGACCCGGGCACATTTCATTCATGTAGCTCGGATACCACCAGTCCTCGCGCGTCACCGCGTCATGGGCGCCCATATCAACAGCACCGGCGGCTAACGCCTTGTTGAAAGACTCAGCCTGCGAGCCTTCCCAGACTTCCACCTGAAAATCCATGTCGCCTGCCGGAATGGCGGTGTATTGCAACTGCGTATCCGAGGGCTTGTACTCGACGTTGAGGCCCTGGGCCTGCAGAAGCTGGCCGACAACGTTCGACAGGACAAGCTGGCTTGTCCAGTTGTTGGTCACGATCTTGATGGGATCGGTTGAATCCTCGGCCTGCGCCGGCCCGGCCCAGACGAGGAGCGAAAGGGCAGCAACCGTGCCCAGTATTGTGTTGCGCATCGTATCGTACCTCCCGATTGTTTTTAGTTTGAAGGACGATCCAGCGGCACGGAAACAAAGTCCGCCGGAAACTCCTGGTGTCACGATATGCCGAACATCGGGGCCAATCAAGGCTCCTGCGCCTCTCAGGGCGTTAGCGGCCAGATTCGCGGCACGAGCAGGATGGCGACGCCAAAAATAAGGAACGTCAGGGGAAATCCGACCTTCACAAAATCCATGAACCGGTATTTGCCCGGCCCGTAAACCATGAGGCTCGATGGTTCGAGCGGCGTTAAATAGGAACAGCTCGCGGCGACCGCGATCATCATGGCGAAGGTGCGGGGATTGAGCCCGAGTTGGCGCGCCGTCTCAATGGCGATGGGAACGACGACGATCGCCGCGGCCTGATTGGACATCGGTTGGGTGAGTGCGACCGTCACCACGAAGAAACAGGAAAGCACCAGCAGCGGACTTTGATCGCCGATCACCGCGATGAGCTGAAGGGCCAAATACTTTCCCGTGCCCGTCGCCTCCATTGCGGCGCCGAGCGAGAGCAAGGCGCCGATAAGCACAAGAACTTTCCACTCCATCCTGCGATAGGCCTCCTCCGGCGAGATGCAGCGCGTCACCAGCATGAGGAAGGCGCCGCCCACCGCTGCCACTGGCAGCGACACGATGCTGAACGTCGCGGCGATGAGGGCTGCGGCAAAAATCGCGATGGCGGCGGCGGAGTGCGAGGTTTTCAGGCGGGTAGAATCGACGCCGCCGAATATGCTGAAGAGGTTGCCGCGCTCGAGCGCTTTGACGTTTTCGGCCGAACCCTGCAGCAACAGCACATCGCCGAGCCGCATCCTCATCCGGCTGATCTTTCTCTTGAGCGTATAGCCGCCGCGGTTAAGCCCCAGAACCTGCAATCCATAGCGGTTGTGAAATTCAGCGCTCCGGAGGCTTTGTCCAATGAGCGGCGAGTCGGGCAGCAATACGCCCTCGACGATCGCCGTCTCTTCCGCCGGTAGATCAGGGTCCGCGAGATGCAGGTCGGCCTTGATCTCGATGCCTTTGATATCCTTTACCCGCAAAAGATCGCGCCGCTGTCCTTCAACAACAATTTCATCACCGGCCTCCAACTGGATTGTCGGATCCTTTGCATCAAGGGTTTTGCCGGACCGCAATAATTTGACGACCGTGAATCCGGAATCCGCTGTCACAGGTGATTCCGCGATCGTTTTGCCGATGAGAGCGGAGTCCGCAGGCACCGTCAGATCCGCCTGGTAGGACCGATGGCCGACATCTTCCACCGCGCGCTGATCATGTTCCCGGTGGGGCATCAATCGGATGCCAACCGTCAGCATATAGATGAGACCCACGACCGCAACCGGAATGCCCGCGGGCGCGAGCTCGAACATGCCCATCGCGGGCAGCCCCGATTGGATCATCAATTCGCTGATCACGATATTGGTGGATGTGCTGATGAGGGAAACGGAGCTCGTGAGGATCGAGGCAAAAGCCAAAGGCAGCAAAAATTTCGAGGGGCTTATGCCGTTTCTTTGCGCCAGCCCCAGCACTACGGGAATAAAAAACGCCGTTGCCGCGGTGTTGCTGATGAATGCCGAAAGTACGGATACCGAAAGCATGATGACCGCCAGGAGAACGGCGGGACGTTTTCCCACCCGGCTCAGGATCGCCCCGCCCACCTTGTCGACAATTCCCGTATGGGAAAGTGTTGCGGTCATGATGAGGAAGCCAAAAATCATCATCACAGTGCCGCTGCCGAAACCGGCGAAGGCCCGCTCCGGTTCAACCAGCTTGAGCGCGATGATGGCGAGGAGAACTCCGAGAGCCACCACATCCGAGGGAATGCGGTCCCACGCGAACAACACGATAGCGGTGAGGAGGATGCCCAGGCACGCAGCGATTTCGAAAGTCATTTCCATAGAGAAACCTCGCTCGCCGGAACCCTGACAAAGGCGATTGCGTTAACGTGTGGGTAACCTGGCTGTCAACCGAGAGCAGCATGAAGGCCAACACTATTTCTCTCAAGAATGCGTTTCAGCTTATCAAGGAAGCCGCGTTCGCGTGGAATGACGATGGTGCCGCGAGCATGGGCGCTGCCATCGCCTATTATACGATTTTTTCCATAGCTCCTTTGCTGATTATTGCCACAGCTATTGCCGGCTTCTTCTTCGGCATGGAGGCAGCGCAAGGCCACATCTTCGCGCAAGCTCGCGGTATGGTGGGAGAGGAGGGAGCGCTCGCCTTGCAGGGGTTGGTCGAAAGCGCCAGCAAGCCAGCCGAGGGCTTCCTGGCAACGGTAGTCGGCCTCGTAATTATGGTTTTTGGCGCAACTGGCGTCTTTGCCGAATTGCAAGGCGCCATGGACCGCATTTGGCAAGTTCCCGAAGCCAAGCAGCAAGCGGGCATCTGGCACCTCATCCGCCGCCGTTTATTGACTTTCGGAATGGTGCTGGGGGTGGCGTTTCTCCTGTTGGTGTCTCTCGTGATCAGCGCCTTGATTTCCGCACTCGAGACCCTGTGGAACCCCTATGTCGGCGTTACCGGCATCATCCTGCAGTTTTTGAATTTTGCTGTGAGCTTTCTTATAGTCACAGGCCTTTTCACGCTGATATTCAAACTTTTGCCGCGCGTCGCCGTGGCCTGGGGTGATGTCATTATCGGCGCCGCCGCCACTGCACTCCTGTTCAACATCGGCAAATTGCTGATTGGTCTCTACATCGGCAAGAGCGGCGTTGTCTCTGGCTTCGGAGCAGCAGGCAGCCTTGTCGCCCTACTGTTGTGGATTTATTATTCAGCGCAGGTTTTTCTGCTGGGCGCGGAGTTTACCTGGGTCTACGCCAAGAAATACGGCTCGAAATCGCGCTCACGCCGCTGACACTGTTCTTACAGCTTTGGCGTGGGCGCGCTTGCGCGGCGGTTTCCGCGCTTTATTGGCCATCTTGGCAAATTTTATTCTTAACTCGTCCAACTCTTCCTGAGGCAAATCCTCAAGATTGATCATGGCATTCTTGGCGCCGTGGATCGAACGGATAATCTCGTCAAGCTTGATCTGCACCGCGAGACCATCGCGGTTTTGACTGTTCTGGATGATAAAGACCATCAGGAACGTCACAATTGTCGTGCCGGTGTTTACGAGTAACATCCAGCCTTCCGAATAATCGAAATATGGGCCACAGGCGGCCCAGGCCAGCACGAATGCAAGAGCCACTGCAAATACGATGGGGCTGCCGGCGCTTTTGGCCAGAGCAGCAGCGAAAACGGCAAAGCCGGTGTTAAGAGCCTTCATATGCAAATTCCCGCGTTAATTTGATTTACAGCGTTGTAGAGCTTTTCCGAAAAATAACTGCAACCAATTTACAGTTCGGGCGTTCTCACCTCGCAAATATCGACAAGACGCCTGGAAACCGTGGAAGACTTTTGGCCCCCCTGAAATCTTCCACGATTTGACGCGAGCCACTTGGGTGCGCGTAAGAGGTCCTCCGCCCCCCTGGGTTCGGAGGACCTCATTTTTTATAGGGGCAGTTTCTGCTTGAGGACCGAAAATTCGGCCCAGGGATCGCCCTTCAAGTGGTTGAGGCGTTGCTCGAGATTGTCGACTGTAAATTGATCAGCCGCAACGATTTCAGGCAGTTCGCTCCACGCAACGGGAACTGATACCGGGGCCCCGGGCCGGGCTCGTGTCGAATACGGCGCAATAGCCGTAGCGCCTCGGCCATTTCGTAGATAGTCGATAAAGATGCGGCCGCGGCGGCGGCTCTTGGCCATATTCGCCACGTAGCGGCCGGGCTCATCTTCCGCCATCAGTTCCGCAAAAGCCTTGGTAAAAGCCTTGACCTCATCCCAATCCGCTCGGGGCTGTACCGGCACGACCACGTGCAGGCCCTTTCCCCCGGAGGTTTTTACGAAGCTCCGCAAGCCCACCGAATCCAGCCGTTTCTTGAGGTCCAGCGCGGCATTGCGCACATCGTCCCAGGTAATGCCTTCTCCGGGGTCCAGATCGAACACCAGGAAATCCGGGCGGTCCATATCCGTCGCAAGGGAACCCCAGACGTGGATTACGAGGACATTCATCTGCGCCAAGGTCAACAGCCCTTCCAGGTCACCGATGGCCAGCATGGGTTTTTCATCGCCCGTATCGACCAGGCGCACCGTGTCGTTCATGCCCATCCACGCATGCTTGGAAAAGAAACACTGGCCCCCCGCGCCTTGCGGACAGCGCACCAGGCTGAGAACGCGCCCTGTAATATGTGGAAGAATCCATTTGGAAATGTTGGTGTAAAAATTCGCCAGCGCCTGTTTGGTAAAACCGTTCTCTTCCCACAGGATCCGCTCCGGATGGGTGAGTTTGATGTTGGTGTTTGCGGCCGCCGGTTTCCGTGCGGGCACGGATACGGCCTTTTCCAAAACGACTTCCGCCGCGTCCTTGTCCTCGCGGAGACCCTTGTAGGCGGCCTGCCGCAGCAAGCCGTCCGCCGACCAGCCGCGGTATTCGATTTCCGCCACCAGTTCGGGTTTCACCCAGACCACATCTTTGAGGGATACCGCGGTCGGAGTCTTGCGGAACTTCGGCCTTTCCACCGCGCGCTCCCGCAAAGTTTTGTAGAGCGACCGGCTTTCTTCGGATGAATATCCGGTGCCCGCCCGGCCCGCGTGGACAAGCTCGCCATCCTTGTAATAGCCAAGCACCAAAGACCCGATGGCGTTTTTGAAGGCCTCCGAGGGCACGAAACCCAAAACCGCGAATTCCTGCCGCAGCATGCATTTGGACTTCAGCCAATGCTCACCGCGCCCAGGCGTATAGGGCATATCCCGGCGCTTCGAGATGATGCCTTCGAGGCCAAGCTTGCAGGCATGGGCCAGTATCGTTTCGCCGCCCTCCTCCAGATGTTCATTGTACCGCAGGACGGAAGAGGGCGGCGCCGCGCCCACGATATCGGCCAGCAGGCGTTTGCGATCTTCCAGCACGGTACGGCGAAGATCGGCGCCATTGAGGTAAAGCAAATCGAAAACATAATAGACGAGCCGGTCATAGCGGCCTGCCTTGAGATCGCTTTGCAGTGCGCTAAAACTCGATTGACCGGATTCGTCCTGGGCGATGATCTCACCATCGATGAGCGCCGCCTGCACAGGGAGCTCCTTTGCGGCCTTTGCCACAGGCGCGAACCGCTTGGTCCAGTCGAGTCCCTTGCGCGTCAGAAGCTGCACCTTGCCGCCGTCGATCCGGGCCTGCATGCGGTAGCCGTCATGTTTGATTTCATGCAGCCACTCCGCCCCAGTGGGAGGCCTTGCTGTCGACGTGGCGAGGCTTGACTCAAGGAATATGGGCAGAATACCTTTCCGGGCGCCCCCGAGCTTGGTCAAGGCCTGCGTGGTCATGGTGCTATCGGATTTCTTGGCGCGAGCCCGGTGATCCGGACGCAAGGTTTTTCCCGCCGCGAGATCTTCGTTGCTCACCCCCGATAAGGCCGAGTCCATAATCTTCTCAACCGGTTCGGTGTCGCCCTCAGCTATTGCGTGAGCGTCATGGCCCTTGATCAGCAGCCAGTTGTGCTTTTTCTCTTTGCCGTCGGATTTCATGCGCACCAGGCTCCAGCGGCCGTTAAGGCGCTTCCCCGCGAGCGAAAAGGAGAGTTTGCCTTTTTTAAGCGAAGCCCCCGGGTCGCCCTCCGCCACCCAAATCCCCCGGTCCCACACGATCATCGTGCCGCCGCCGTACTGACCCTTGGGAATAACCCCTTCCCACTCGAGATAGTCCAACGGGTGGTCTTCGGTTTCAACCGCCAGACGCCTGACGCCTGCTTGCATGCTCGGCCCCCTGGTCACGGCCCAGCTCTTTAATACCCCGCCGAGTTCAAGCCTGAGGTCGAAATGCAGCCGCCTGGCATCGTGCTTTTGAACGACGAACTGCAGAGCCTTGCTCCGGGCTTTGCCGATCACGGGCTTTGGCTCAGCGGTGCGCGCGAAATCCCGCTTGCGGGAATAGACCTTCAAAAGACTGGACGACCGCGACTTCGATTTGGCTGCCGTCTTGGCCATAATTATTTGCCGGAGGCGCGCCGTTTCGTCTTCGTTTTGCCAACTGGCGCGTCATCACTGTCCTTGGCCGGTTTTTTGAGGCTCTTTCGCAAGGCGTCCATAAGGTTGACGACGTTGCTGGGACCAGGCTCGGATTCGGCCACCGTGATGATGCGCTCGCCCTTGACCTTCCGGTCGATGAGTTTTTTGAGTTCCGTCGCATAAGTATCGCTGTAGCGCTCGGCTTCGAAGGGGCCGGCTTTCCGGCCGATCAGTTCGACCGCCAGCGACACCATCTCCTCATCGAGCTTGGGTTTGCCCAGATCGCTAAAAAAATCCTTGCTGCTTTTGATCTCGTTCGCGTAACGCAAGCGCTCCATCATCAGGCCCTGCTCCAGCGGCGTCACCGCCACCAGGTGCTCACGCCCCGCCAGGGTAATCTGGCCGATGCCGATCTTGCCGGTTTTGCGCAAGGCTTCGCGGATCACCAGATAGCCTTCAACCGCATATTCATCGGCAGGCACCATATAATAGGGCTGCTCGAAAAACCGGGGATCGATATCCCCCGCGGATACGAACTGGGTTAAATCGACGGTCCGCTTGCTCTCGAGACGCACCGCTTCAAGCTCTTCGGGCTCCAGGATGACATAGTCATCCTTGTCGACTTCATAGCCCTTCACGATGTCGGAGGACTGGACCGGACCAACGCCTTGCACGGTCTTGGTATAATTGATGCGCTTGCCGGTGGGTTTATGAATCTGGTTGAAATGAATATCCGCCCGCTTTTCTTCGGCGTTGTAGACCTCGACCCCGATAGACACGAGGGATAGTCTGAGAAAGCCCTTCCAGTATGCTCGTCCCGACGGCGCCATGGTACCTCCACTTACGCACCCGATGCGCCCGATCTGGCGCAACCGATCATTATTGGCAAAATCACTATGGAATGGCGAGTCCCTAACGCCGAAGCGCTCCGGGGGTTCCTTGGCTTGCGGTCTTTAATTTATTCCGTTGGGGCAAGTTCGAGGTATCATTTTCGAGAACCTCCCGGAACAAATTAACCGATCCCCGCATTACACCCCAAGCTGGACCCAGCAATCACACCAACCAAGGAGAAACACCCATGGCTACCTACCAGCAGCGGAAGACCGGCGTGGATCCGCAGACCGGCATGCCACTCACCTCGGATTCGGTGGATCCGGCAGCGCCGAACGTCCACGTCAATCAGCGCAATGCCACAACGCCCGATTCCGGCTCAAGCACGACTGGCATCATCATTGCCGTTGTCGTTCTGCTGATCGGCGCCATCCTGGCGTTTAACTACGGCTGGTTTGACGGCAGCGATGGAAATGTGACCCAAACCAACACCACCACAACCGTCCCTGAAGCGACCGCACCGGCTACCTCTTCCTCCACCGTGGCCGAACCGGACGCATCAACGACGACAACCGAACCAACCACCACCACAACCGAACCTTCGACCACTACGACTGAACCCGCGACCGGAACCGGCACCACGGGAACGACAACCACCCAATAACCACATGAATTGACTAAGGAGACCAAAGTCATGACTGCACTCAAATATTCTGCCGCCGCGCTGGCAATGCTTTTCGCCTCCAGCATGGCCTACGCTGAAGACGCAACCGGCACGCAATCGGGCACGACAACCCAGTCCGGCACAGCGACCACAACTCAATCCGGCACGGCGGCTGACACCAGCACCAGCGCCCAGTCGGGCTCCGGTACATCCACCGAAGCCGGCTCGGACACCGATACTGCAAGCAAGGATTGCCCTGCTGCGGGAACAGTGGCGGAAGCCGATCTCTCGGCTGAATGCAAGACCCAGGCCGGCATTTCCACCAGCACGACAACGGACACCGGCACGGCGGCCACCGGCACAACCGGAACGTCGACGGATACCACGGCGACCGGAACAACGGGCACCGCGACGACTGGCACCACCGAAGTCCAGAAGACCGATAGCGATACGTCGGCCACGGGCGATACGGCAACCAGCAGCACTACCACCACCACGACTGGCGAGGCTGAAACCAGCACCAGCATGACGCCGTCAACCGGCTCCATGTCGAATGCGATGCTTGCTTCCCAGTTCATGGGACAGACTGTTTATTCCACCGCCAATGAGAGCGTCGGTGAGATCAATGATCTCGTTCTGAACAAGGAACTTGATACCATCGTCGCCATCGTCGGCGTGGGTGGCTTCCTCGGCATCGGCGAAAAAGATGTGGCGATTCCTGTCGACCAGATCACCACCGCCAAGGACGAGAGCAATAACCTTCGTCTGACCATTTCGGCCAGCAAGGAACAGCTCGAAGCGGCCCCCGCTTTCGATCGTACCGCGCTGAACCAGTAAAAACCCTGTTCCCGCGACGCCTTAACCGGAGTTGCGGGAACTTTTTTTCCTTATGGTGCGTTTAAGTTCATCGTTTGAGAAAAGGAGTCTAACTCATGAAACGCGTAATTCTTGCCTCTGCCTTCGCGGCGGCCATGGCGTTGGGTCTGCCATCGGCAGCCGACGCCAAAGTCAGCATTGGTGTGTTCTTCGGATCCCCTCACTACGACTATCGCGTGGGTCCGGGCTACGTGTACAGGGATGGCTATGGTTGGTACCAGCCTTCCTACAGTTCTTATCGGGGTCGTCTATCTTGCGGAGAGGCAAAGCGGCATATTCGTAGCCAAGGCTTCAAAAATGTAGATACAGTCGAATGCAACGGGCGCACCTATACTTTCGAGGCGACCCGCCGCGGACGCGATTATACATTATATGTAAATTCCAGAACCGGCCGCATTAGCCGGAGCTAATTACCAAGGCTGTCCGGGTTAACCGGGCAGCCTTCTTCATGCAAAAAATGCATGTAACGCTGCTTTAGATTGACGAGCCTTATGATCGGCCAGGGCGCGGAAGACCCAAACCCGAAAAGTATTCGCGCCAAAGCCTGGGCCCAGCGCGCACTCCACATAGGAAAAGTTCTGGTCTACTCATGCAATGTCCAAACGGGCATGGCGCAAAGATCGGAAAATAGCGTCGAAATCGTCGGGCTTCCTGCATTTAGCCCAACAGCTGATTGGTCCGATTGTATCTTTTCCCAAGATTTGCCCTATTTTGAGGACGCGCTTCAATCCCTTACGCCAGGAGCGCCGGCCTTCGAGGTTGAGTATCGAATTCGGCACGCTGTCAGCGGCGGGTTATTCTGGGTGCTAGACCGGGGTGAGGGCCATTTCGACGCTTCAGGAAAGCGCCTGGAGGTGCGCGGCTCAATAATTGACATCAGCGGACGCATAGGCGCGGAAACGGAAATGCGGGAGGCCGCCGCGCGGCTTGCCGCTATCGTCGCCTCTTCCGAGGACGCGATCATCAGTACGGATCTGCACGACGTGGTGACGAGCTGGAATGCAGGCGCCGCCCGCCTGTTAGGATACAGCACCGCGGAAATGCTCGGCCAGCCCGTTTCCCGGATCATACCGCCCGACCGTGTGGCCCAGGAACAGGCCACGCTAAACACGGTCAGAGGCGGCGACAAGCTGCCTCCTTACGATTCAACAAGATTGAGCAAGAACAACAACCGTTTGGATGTTTCGCTCACCGTTTCCTCAATTCGCGATGCCACGGGGGTGATCGGCACCTCCACCATCGCGCGCGATATCACCGAGCGCCGCCATCATATCGAGGAACTGCGCCGCAACGAGAAACGTTTGCGCCTGGCCCTCAAGGGCGCCCGTGCGGGAGCTTGGGATTACAATTTGCAGCGCCGGGAAATGCGCTGGTCACCGGAAATGTTTATTCTCTACGGCCTGGACCCGGCCAGCGAAGCTCCGCCCACGGACCATTTCGCGGCGCAAGTC
>JBGTNZ010000010.1:0-2390 GCA_041742805.1 Aestuariivirga sp. | reverse complement strand
CCTGTCCTTTGGCGGCCCCGCCGGCCAGATTGCGCTCATGCATCGCGAGATCGTCGCGGAGCGGCGATGGCTCACCGAGAAACAATACCTCTCGGCGCTGAATTTCTGCATGCTGCTGCCGGGCCCCGAAGCCATGCAGCTTGCGACCTACGCCGGCTGGAAACTCCATGGCACGAAAGGCGGCCTCGCGGCGGGCCTGCTCTTCGTACTTCCCGGCGCCTTCGTCATTCTCGCGCTTTCAATGCTCTACGGCGCTTACGGTAACCTGCCGTGGATCGCCGCAATTTTTTACGGCGTGAAAGCCGCCGTGGTCGCCATCGTGATCGAGGCCTTGGTCCGCGTCGCCAGCCGCGCCCTCAAATCGAACGCCGACTGGGCGATTGCCGGCCTCGCCTTCCTCGCCCTCTATTGTTTCGACCTGCCGTTCCCACTCATCATTCTTGCCGCCGCACTCTTCGGTTTTATTCGCGGCGGCAAAATCGCAACAGCGCGAGCCGCCATCCCCCCGCTGGCAAATCTCGGCAAAACAGTCACCCTCTGGGCGGCCATCTGGCTTGTGCCTTTAGCACTCCTTGCCGCGTTGCTCGGACCCAATCATGTGCTGACCGAGCTCGGCATATTTTTCTCAAAGCTGGCGGTCGTCACCTTCGGCGGCGCCTACGCGGTTCTAGCCTACATGGCGCAAGCCGCCGTCGAGCAGAAAGGCTGGCTCACCGCTCCCGAGATGATCGATGGCCTGGCGCTCGCCGAAACCACGCCGGGTCCGCTCATCCTGGTCACGCAATTTGTAGGCTACCTTGCAGCGACACGCGAACTGGGCGGCATCTGGGGCGGCATTGCCGGTGCTGTTGTCACCCTCTGGATGACCTTCGCGCCCTGCTTCCTGTGGATTTTCGCCGGCGCTCCCTATATCGAGGCCATCGGCGAACGCCCGCGCCTGTCGGGCGCTCTCGCGGCGATCACCGCCGCCGTGGTCGGCGTCATCCTCAACCTCTCCGTATGGTTCGCTCTGCATGTTCTGTTCGGCAGGGTTGATCGGCTGGATGGTCCCTTCAAACCCTGGCTGCCGGAGTGGACGACGCTTGACCTCCCTGCTCTGATTTTGAGCCTCATCGCGGTGGCAGCCCTGCTCCGCTTCCATCTCGGCATCCCCAAAACTCTTGCGTTGTGTGGCATTCTGGGCCTCTTCTGGAAACTGGCTATCTAGACGCCGATTGGACATCCAAGGCTTGATTGCGCTATCTAAACGTTAAATTATTCGCCTTATAAGGCTGATTCCATGACGGCCTATTCGCCCCTCGTCGGCCTGCCCGCCGACACCTATGAAAGCCACGGCTTTCTCAACCACTCGCTCGGCGACAAATATGTCCGCGCCGTGGTGGAAGTGTCCCGCTGCACCCCGGTGATGATCCCCTCGATCATCGACATGCCGCACCTTGACCGTCTGCTCGATCATTTCGACGGCATCCTGATGACCGGCGCGGTCTCCAATGTGCATCCCCCGCACTATGGCGAGGAACCTTCAGCCGACCACGAACCCTACGACCACGCCCGCGATGCCATCACGCTCAAACTCATCAAGCGCGTGATCGAGCGCGGCATTCCCCTGTTCTGCATTTGCCGCGGCTTCCAGGAACTCAACGTCGTTATGGGCGGCACGCTCGAAACCGAACTGCAGCGCGGGCACGGCCGTCTCGATCACCGGGCAACGAAGTCGGAGGATACCGATGTCCGCTATGGCTTAAGCCACGCCATCGCCATCACGCCGGGTGGTGAACTTGAGCGCATGCTCGGCAAGCGCGAGACGATGATCAATTCGATCCACCGCCAGGGCGTTAAGAAACTCGCACCCAGCCTTATCGCCGAAGCCACAGCCCCCGACGGCATCATCGAAGCCGTTTCGGTGAAGGGCGCCAAATCCTTCGCCTTCGGCACCCAGTGGCACCCGGAATACAAGGCGATTAACAACCCCGATTCCGTGAAGCTCTTCACCGCCTTCGGCGATGCCGTCCGAAACTACGCCGTTCGCCAACCTCCAGTCCGCCGCAGCGCTTAAGGCCGCCATTCCTGCTCACGCATCACGGCCCTATCCCGTCATTCCATCGCAAGCTGGAATCCCGCTTTCGCTTGCCGTCCAAAAGAAATAATTCCTTCCGAGCAAATTATTCCTTGACATAGGTTTATAGATGTGAGATGGTTCTCCCGTCCACTCCGGAAGGGGTCCTGTTCGCGACGGTGATCTGGATGGGGTGGATGCGGCGTCCCGCAGGTTTGAGGAAACGTATCTCAAGCTTCCGGGAGCTTCAGGTTTTGACCCTCGGACACTACGACCCGAGCGCCTTCAGTGGCATGGCAACCCCAGCGGCAAACATAGGAAACCGTGCGATCTG
>JBGTNZ010000009.1:0-3179 GCA_041742805.1 Aestuariivirga sp. | reverse complement strand
CGGCATCGAGATGAGCAACAAGCCGCCGACCACCGGCAGCTTTGCCAGCCATCTGAAAGAGTTCGAGCAGGTGCGCGAGTTCTTCACATCGAGCACCATCGCCTCGTTCACCGATATGGCTTTCTTCGGCCTGTTCCTCTTCGTGATCTATCAGGTGGGCGGTGTCATGGTGGCGGTGCCAGCGGTTGCCGCGGTTTTGATGATTATGCTGGGGCTCGCCTTCCAATTGCCGCTGCGCCGGGCGGCGGAGAGGAACTCGGCGGAAACGGCGCAGCGCCATTCCTTGCTGGTTGAATCCATATCATCGTTGGAGACGGTCAAGACCATCCGCGGCGAAAGCCATTTGCAAGGCATTTGGGAAAGCCTGGTGGGAATAACGGCGCGGACCGTCGAACGCGTGCGTCAACTCAATACGACGCTGGCAAACCTTTCGTCGTTGATCCAGCAGCTTGTGACGGTGGCTGTGCTGGTTGTGGGCGCCTATCTGTTCGACGCCGGCGACATCTCCACCGGCGCCATCATCGCCAGCGTGATGCTGGCGAGCCGCGCCGTTGCGCCGCTTGGACAGTTCGCCATTGTGTTGGCGCGCTCGCAGCAATCGCTGGTGTCGCTCCGCTCGATCAACAAGATTATGGGCATGCAAATTGAGCGGCCGCGGGGCAAGATTTTCATTTCGCAGCCCATTACGAAATGCCAGGTTCAGTTCCAGAATGTTGTGTTTGCTTATCCGGGCTCTGGGGCCCCTGCCCTCAACGGCATCAACTTCACCATACGGCCGGGCGAGAAGGTCGGCATCATCGGCAAGATTGGCTCCGGCAAGACGACGGTGGGCCGGCTGATGACCAAGCTCTATGAGCCGCAGGAAGGCGCCGTTCTCGTGAACGGCGTCGACATGCGGCAATATCATCCGCATGAAATCCGCCGGGTGATTGGGCTGCTGGGGCAGGATTCGGAACTGTTTCATGGCACGGTGCGCTCGAATATTCTCATGGCCAATCCTCGCGCCACCGACGAGAAGTTGCTCACCGCTTGCCGTCTTGCCGGCGTCGATGATTTCGTCCGCCGGCATCCCAAGGGGTTCGATATGTCCGTTGGTGAGAGGGGCCAGGCGCTTTCAGGTGGCCAGCGTCAGGCCATTGCGCTGGCGCGCCTGTTGATCGGCGAGCCGCAGATGATCTTCCTCGATGAGCCGTCAAGTGCCATCGACATGGCGAGCGAGAAGGTTCTTATCGAACATTTAAAGCGTTCGTTGCGGCCAGACCAAACGGTGATCGTCTCGACGCATCGCTACTCCATGCTGGATCTGGTGGACAGGCTGATCGTGCTGGCAAATGGAAAAGTCGCCGCGGATGGCCCTAAGGAACAGGTGATGGAGGCGCTGCGCCGGCAGCCTGCCGGAGCCAAGGCGTAAAATCTCTCAGGCTTTGCGGACACCCGGCCTGTCATCGAAGAAGACGACAAGCAGGGAGTCGAGGCCCTTGCTGCGATCGGCCATGGCGAACCGCGCCAGATACTGCCGCGACTTCGCTTCGCCGGCCAAAATTCCGATTTGATAAACGGTGATCCGGCGGGGCTGTTCAATCAGGCTCCTGTGAATTCTCGTCAACGGCACGCTGAAGGAAAATTGGATCGCCCTGCCCTTCGCATCGCCCCGGATCGAACTCAGGAGATCGCCGAAGGATGGATTGAAGGCCACGACCTTGCGCTCAGGCGTTATGAGGGCGACGGGTGTCGGGCATGCCGCGATGAGCGCCAACATGTCGAAGGTTTCGGCATTGAGACGATTGACGCTGACCATTCGGCGCGAGCGGTCGATGCAATAACAGCGAAGAAGGGCTGTGCGATTGCCGCTACCGGGATTCTGGTCGAAAATACCAAAAACGAGCTGAGAGACCGTTGTCTTGTCTTCCTTGGCGAAATCCTTGAGTTGCGACCAGAAAATCTCCTCGAGCTTGATCGCGGCCTTCACTCCCTTGCGCTGCATGATTCGGAGCCGGCCGGTGGCGGCGTCAGCAAGCGTGCGGGAAGAAGCAGAAGACCGGACCGGCATTGAAAATATATATCCCTTTATATTGGTGGTGCGAGGCTGGGTTTGAGCATCGAGTGGAGCAGCGCCAGTCCTTACCGGGCGGATGATCCTATATATAACATATTATATCAAATTAGCGAAGAATCCGATTTATACAGGGTTAAGGGCCTCCCCTCCCGCGCGCCGCGTTGGCAAACTCCGGGTTAATGAAACGTAAAAACCGGCCGTCCCGCCGGGCTAGCAGGAGCATCCCATGGTCGATCGCGCGGAAGTTGAAATCATTATCGCTGATGCGGCCACGCCTCCGGTAACGGGGAACGCCGAACCCTGGGGCACTTATCAGGTCGCGGGGACGACGCAGGTTGAGCCTCAGCCGGCGGCGGAAACATCGGCCCCCCCATCACCGGTGGCTGCGGGCTTCGAGATCGAGAAGGTTGATTCCTACAACGCAGCCGCAGTGAAGCTCCAGTTCGTCGCTGAAAAGGGCAAGCCCATCGTGCTCCCGCCCGACACGCAGATTGAAGCCATTCTGGTGAACGGCGAGGATCTCATCATTCGCGAAGTGGACGGCGATCTAATCGTCATCAAGGGCGGCCTCAAGAACATTCCCGTGATCGTCATTGGGACCGTCGAGATTCCAGCCGAAGCCTTGACCGCTTCACTTGAGGCTGGCGGCGTGACAGTGCCGGCGGCGGGCGATGACGCAAACCCCGGACAAAGATCAAGCGGTGGAAATTTCGCCATAGCGCCTGGCCATATCGGCGATGCCTTCGATATCCGCGATCTGTTGCGGCCCACGGCATTCGACCGCGCCTTTACGGAGCGGCCGGATTTCGAAAGTTTTGTCGAGAAGGACAAGGATTCGGATAGCAGCGTTCCTGCGCCCCATGTCGATCCTATTGCTGGCGCCTCGATTTCATTGGCGGTGGACGATCAGAACTTACTGGACGGCACAACGCCCGGAGGGCCGGACTCCGACTCCAACAGCATCGCTTTCACGGCCGGCTCCGAGGCTCTGACCAGTTTTGCCTTTGGCGGCACGAGCGGGCTCGATTCCAATCTCACCTGGGCTGCCTCCGAGGGTGGCACGGTACTGACTGGCTCCGACGAGCGCGGGCCTGTCGTGCAGCTCACCTTGACGGCACCGGCT
>JBGTNZ010000008.1:0-3879 GCA_041742805.1 Aestuariivirga sp. | reverse complement strand
TGTCTTGCGAAAACTCGCGCCAACCGACGGATCGGTCCGTCTCAATCCCATCACCACGAAGTTCGGCGTATTGGTTCTGGCGGGTCCCAGCAGCCGCAAGGTTCTGCAAAAGTTGACAGACGCCGATCTGTCGAACGAGGCTTTCCCCTGGCTCTCCGGCAAGGAGATCAGCATCGGCACCACCACGGCCCACACGCTGCGCGTGAATTTCGTGGGCGAACTCGGCTGGGAATTCCATCACCCCATCGAGCAGCAGATAACCCTGTTCGATCACCTGATGGCGGCCGGCGAGGAATTCGGCATCCGGCCCTACGGCATCAAGGCCATGGGAGCGCTGTCGATCGAAAAGAGCTACCGGCTGGTGCCGCGCGAACTCTCGATCGAGTACTCGGCCTACGAGTCAGGCCTCGACCGTTTCGTCCACCCCAACAAGGGCCAGTTCATCGGCCGCGATGCTTTAGTCAAGGGCCGCGAGCAGGGCCTTAACTGGAACTTCGTCACCATGGAAGTCCACGGCGTCACCGATAAGGATTCCGATGCCCGCGGTTCCGAGCCCATCTATGCCAAGGGCAAGCTCATCGGCCGCGCCACCAATGGCGCCTTCGGCTGGCGCGTGAACAAGTCATTGGCCCTTGGCATGGTGAAGCCGGAGTTCGCTGGCGCCGGAACCGGGCTCGAAATCAAGATTCTCGACAAGATGTTCAAGGCGACGGTCATTCCCGAAAGCCCTTACGATCCCGACAACAATGCGCTCCGGGGGTAATTGCCCTCAGGCGTGCACGAAGACATTTCCCTGCTCTACAGTCACCGGAAATGTCCTTGCCTTCACCTGCGGATCGACCAGCGATTTCCCGGTGGCGATATCAAACTCCCAGCCATGCCAGGCGCAGCGGACGATTTCCTTGTCGCGGTGATAGATGAATTCGGCCTTGTCCGTTGGCGCGGTGGTGCCGCATTGCAAGCCTTCGCACAGCGGGGCGCCGCGATGCGGGCAGACATTTAGCAGCGCATGAAACTTTTCGCCCACCCGGAATACGCCCACCGAGAGACTGCGGATTTTCACAATGTGAGCGCCGTCCTGCGAAACTTCATTGGCGCGGCATACCAGATTTTTCCCAACCATCTTATCCCTCACGCGGCGCGTTGGGCTGCAGGGCGTGGGATACGCTTATAGACTTCAAGCGCATTGCCGCCGAAAATCTTGGGCTTCCAGTCCGGTGGCAGATGCAGCGATTTCACATCATCATAATCCCAGTGTGGATAATCGGATGCAAACATCAGCGTGTTCTCGCCGTCCATCGCTTCCAGCGTCGACCAGAGATGCTGGAGATTGTCCGGGCGCTCGAGCGGCTGGGTGGAGAAGCGGATGTTGCGGCGGAAATATTCGGACGGCAGCATCTTGAGCCACGGCGTTTCCTTGCGCAGCGCCTTGTAATCCTGGTCGAGCCGCCACAGCACAGAGGGCACCCAGGCAACGCCGCATTCGACGACGACGAAGTAGAGCCCAGGCCATTTTTCGAAAACGCCATGGGCGATCATGCTGGCCACATGGGACATGGCCGACATGAAGAATATCGCGTGGGTTTCCCAGAAGAACGTCGTGGGCGAAGGCGACACTGGATGGGTGTTAATGCCGCCATGACCACCCAGATGAATGGCGAAGGGCAGGCCCACTTCGGCGCAGGCCTCGTAGATCGGGTGATAGAAGGGGTCGCCATAGGGTTTGACCGACCCTTGCGAAGCGAGCACCTGCACCATACGGGGGTGAGCCCCGAGCCGTCGGATTTCCTTCGCCGCCAGTTGCGGATCCTGCGGCGCGATGACGATCGAGCCCATGAAGCGCTGGTCTTTCGGCAGCCAGTAATCGATCTGATAGTCGTTGTAGGCGCTCACCAGCGCATTGGCGTAATAGGGATTGGCAAGCGTTGAGGCTTCGACCGGCTCATCACCGGTCAGGATTGCCACCGCGATATTGTTGGGATCGAGGTGTTTTTCCTTCATGATCGTATAGTGATCATCCGCCGTCACCGGCTTGATGTCCTGGCGCGAGAAGTCATGGGGGTGAAACCAGGGCCGGTGCCCGTGGGGAAACGCACCCTTTGGCCCCGTGCGCTCGCCGTTCTGGAACATGTCTTTCCACACGCCGGTCAGATATGGCTCCAGCACCGTGGCGTTGGGCCAATAATTGTGACAGTCGCAATCGACGATGAACATGAGGTGCGAACTCCCTGCGTGAGGGGACACTTTACGTCCAAACCAGCGATCAATAAATCTTGTATTTCCCCCTGTATTGATCGATAATTTCGATTGAAATGGAATTCGCGCAAATCGAAACCTTCCTCGACCTCATGGAAAGCCGCAGCTTTCACCTGACGGCGGAGCGGCTGGATGTCACGCAATCGACGGTGAGCACCAGACTGCGCTCGCTGGAGAAGGACTTGGGCGCCAGCCTTTTCATTCGGGGCAGGTCAGGCGCCAGCCCGACCGCGGCGGGCCGCCGCTTCGAGGAATATGCGCGCGCCATCAAGGCCTCCTGGCGATTTGCCCGCCAAGAGGTAAGCGCGCTCGACCGGCATCAAGGAACCCTTCGCATCGCCTCCACGGTGAGCCTTGCGGATAATTTGCTGCCCGACTGGATGGACCTGATTCTCCGGGATATGCCGCGCGTGGCGCTCCATGTGGAAACCGATTATTCGCCCCAGATGATCGAGGACATAGCCTTCGGAAATCTCGATCTGGGAGTCATGTACGCACCGAGATTCCTGCCGGAAATTCAGTTCGAGCCGTTGATGAAGCAACGCTTTGTTCTGGTGTCGAGCCACGCGCGGAAACTCGCTGACGTCGATCCCTCCAGCTATATCCGAGCCGGCTACACGCCAGCTCTGGAAAAGAGTCACTTGGAATTGCTGCCCGAACTTTCGCATCCTCGCCTTTCCGTGGGCCTGGACGCGCTGGCGATCGCCCATCTCAAGCGGAATGGCGGATCGGCCTATGTTCCCGAGCACGCGCTTGCTGACCTCGGGGCAGGAGTGCGCCCTGTTGCCGATGCGCCGGTGCTTGAGCAGCCGGTCTATTTTGCCATGCACATTAAACGGCGCGCTAACCCTGTGGTGCGTCAGGCTGTAAAGTCATTGCAGGGACTCGCAGCGACGGGCAAATACTGAATCCTGATTGGGGAGCGGATTTGCGTAGCAGCGAGCAAAGCTTCGGCGGGGGTGTTGTCTATGTCCTGATGGCCACCGTCGGCTGGAGCATGTCCGGCATTTTCGTGCGCTTGATGCCGGAACTCGATGGCTGGCAGATTAATTGCTGGCGCGGTTACTGGATGGCGACCGCGATGCTCTGCTACCTGGTCGTTAAATATGGCACCGGCCTTCCCGCGAGGTTCCGGGCCATACCATCGATTGCCCTCTATGCCTCCGCCCTGTGTTTCGCGGTCGGCACCACCTTCTATGTCACCTCGCTCACCCTCGCCAGCACCGCCACCGTCGCGGTGATCGGCGCCACATCGCCACTTTTTGCCGGCCTGCTCAGCCCATGGCTCACGGGGGAAAGACCTTCAGCGCTGGCCTGGGCGGCAGCGCTTCTCGCCCTCGGCGGGGCTGCCATCATCGGTTGGAACGGCCTCGAAACCGGCCGCTGGATCGGCGTTGCCACAAGCTTTGGCGTGCCTTTGACCTTCGCGCTGCAAACCCTGCTTCTTAGGCGCTACCGGCACATCGACATGATGCCCTCGCTTTTTCTGGGCGGGGTCCTTTCATTTCTCGGTGCGGGGCTTTTCGGATTTACCGCAGGTCACGCGGGCGGCGGGTTTGAAATCGATGCGAGATCGCTGCTGCTGCTCGCCGCCATGGGCCCGTTGCAGCTTACTGTTCCGCT
>JBGTNZ010000007.1:0-9611 GCA_041742805.1 Aestuariivirga sp. | reverse complement strand
GTCATCGTGGTGCCGCCCGAGAGTGCTGCCTTGGTGCCCCATTCGAAATCGTCTGCGGTGACGGTTCCCATAAAGGGCATTTCCATATGCGTGTGCGGATCGATGCCGCCCGGCATGATGTAGCAGCCGCCGGCATCGATCGTCTCCGTGCCGGATAGCTTCTCGCCGATGGCTAAGATCTTGCCATCGCCGATCAGCACATCGGCGCGCACCGAATGATCGTGATTGACGACAGTGCCGCCGCGAATGAGGGTGGGCATGTAAATTTCCTTTCAGACAACTGTCATCCCGGGCTTGTCCCGGCGATGACAGTTTTGCGTGAGTTCACATCCCCTTGGCGGCGTCGGTGACGGCGCTGGTCCAGGCACCTTCCGGCTTCTTGGTGATGACCGGATCGGAGCCACCCTTCATCAACGTCTCGACCGAGCGGTCGGCCGCGGCTGTGTCGAGAGTGCCGTCGGAACCTTCGGTGAGGGCGTTGATCTCCTGCATCATCGTGGTCTGGTGAAGCTCGGTCTGCGAGCCTGTGGTATCGTTTTCAAGGATGATCTTCACCGCCTCGGCGGGATTGGCGCGCGCTTCTTCCCAGCCCTTCATCGAGGCCTTGACGAATTTCGCCATGGTGGTGACAAAAGCCGGGTCTTTCAGTTTCTCCTCAAGCACGTAGAGGCCGTCTTCGAGCGTGGCCACGCCTTGATCTTCATATTTGAACACCACGAGGTCTTCGGCCTTCACCCCTGCTTCAATGACCTGCCAATATTCATTGTAAGTCATGGTGGAAATGCAATCGGCCTGCTTCTGCAAGAGCGGATCGACGTTGAAGCCCTGCTTGAGGACCGTGACGCCATCGGCCCCGCCGGTCGTTGGAATGCCGAGCTGGCTCATCCACGACAAGAACGGATATTCATTGCCGAAGAACCAGACGCCCAGCGTCTTGCCCTTGAATTCTTCCGGCTTGGTGATGCCGGTTTCCTTGCGGCAGGTGAGCATCATGCCGGAGCGCTTGAAGGGCTGGGCGATGTTGACCAGCATGTTGCCCTTCTCGCGCGAGGCGAGAGCGGCTGGCATCCAGTCGACGATGACATCGGCGCCGCCGCCGGCGATCACCTGTTCAGGGGAAATATCCGGCCCACCCGGCTTGATGGTGACATCAAGGCCCGCGTCCTTGTAGTAGCCTTTGGCCTGCGCCACGTAGTAACCGGCGAACTGAGCCTGCGTCACCCATTTCAGTTGCAATGTGACGCTTTCGGCCTGGGCCGCGAGCGTTGACGCCATAAGGGCCCCTGCCGCCGCGGCGGCGATTAGAAATTTCCTCATCTTGGTCTCTTCTCCTTCTCGTTGTTGCCGCCTACGTTCTGTAGGACGGATGCCAAAAGGTCACCCAGCGCTCGACAAGCGTAAGCAGACCGTAGAATGCCGAACCCGCCAGTGCCGCCACGGCGATTTCCGACCAGACCATGTCCAGCCCCTGGCGGCCCACTTCCGTCGAAATCCGAAAGCCCATGCCGACGATGGGGGTACCGAAGAATTCTGCCACGATGGCCCCGATCAGCGCCAGTGTCGAATTGATCTTGAGCGCGTTGAAGATGAACGGCATGGCGGCGGGAAGGCGCAGCTTGAGAAGGGTTTGGAACCAGCTCGCGCCATAGGAGCGCATCAGGTCGCGCTCCATATGGCCCGATGCGGCAAGGCCCGCCAGCGCGTTGATCAGCATGGGAAAGAACGTCATCACCACCACCATCGCCGCCTTCGAATGCCAGTCGAAGCCGAACCACATGACCATGATGGGCGCCACGCCGACGATCGGCAGTGCGGCAGCGAGATTGCCGAGCGGCAAAAGCCCGCGCCTGAGGAAATCCACCCGGTCGCAGATGAGCGCGGCGATGAAACCGGAAAGACAGCCGATGATCCAGCCGGGGATCACGGCGCGAACGAACGTCTGTACAAAATCGGCGCGCAGTATCGGCAAAGAGGTGATGAACTTTGCCCAAATCCCCGACGGAGCCGGCAAGAGTACGAAGGGAATGTGGAAGAAGCGCACGGAGAACTCCCACAGGCACAGCACCCCGACACCAAACAGCGCCGGCGCCAGAAAATCGGCGGTGCGAGAGCGGGTCATGGCTGGGCACCCATAAACCGTGCCGTCACCCGTTCGGCGGCACCGATCAGATAAACCAGACCGGCGGCAGCGGCGGAAGCAGCGGCCAGTGCCGCCCAGATCTGTTGGGTCTGGCCGTAATAGGAGCCGGTCAGCATGCGGGCGCCAATGCCTGCCTGCGCGCCTGTGGGCAACTCGCCAACGATTGCCCCGGTGAGGGCTATGGCGACCGCGACTTTCAGGGATGCGAAGAGAAAGGGCACGGACGCGGGGAAGCGCAGCTTCCACAGCACTTGACTCCAGCTCGCATTATAGGTGCGCATGAGATCGAGCTGCATCGTCTCGGGCGACGTCAGCCCCTTGACCATGCCGATGGTCACGGGGAAGAAGCAGAGATACATGGAGATGAGCGACTTGGGGACAAGCCCTGTCAATCCCATGGAGCCCAGCACCACGACGATCATCGGTGCGATTGCGAGAATGGGGATGGCCTGTGAGGCGATGATCCACGGCATGAGGCTCTTGTTCAGGAGCTTCACATGCACGATGGCGACGGCGAGCCCGATGCCGAGGAGCGTTCCAAGCGCAAAGCCGAGCAGTGTCGAGGATAGCGTCACCCACAGATGATAGACGAGAGATTTCACTTTCCAGGGCGCTATGAGGAAAACTGTGTTCCATATTTCAGCGACGATCTGATGCGGCGTCGGCAGCACCGGGCGCTGATGATTCCACGAGATTGCCAAGGTGTTGAGAAGCCCGCCGCCCGCCTCTTCGATTTTCGCCTCCGCCACCACCGCATTCATGGGAATCGCGGCGATATACCAAGCGATGAGAATGATGAAGCAGATCACGAATACGGGAAATGCATCCCCGCTTCTGCTCTCCCCTTTGGGGAGAGGAAGGGGCCCGCGCCGCAGGCGTGGGAAGGTGAGGGGCAAGTGATCGGTCATTCGCGCAGACCCTCACCCTCCCAAGCTGTGCTTGGGCCCCTCCCTCTCCCCGACGGGGAGAGGGGAATTCAAGCCCTCGCGGATGCGGTGGGCGATTTTGAGGAAGGCTTGCGTCTCGCGGATGTCGAGTGTGCGGTTGCGGGGAAGATTGGTCTCGATCACATCAATGATGCGGCCGGGCCTTGGCGACATGACGACGATCCGGCTCGAGAGAAAAACCGCTTCGGGAATGGAATGGGTGACGAACAGCACGGTTTTCTTCGTCCTTCCCCAGAGTTCGAGAAGCTGCTGGTTGAGCTTGTCGCGCACGATCTCGTCAAGCGCGCCGAAGGGCTCGTCCATCAACAGGAGCTGCGGATCGAACGCCAGCGCTCTTGCAATTGACACCCGTTGCTGCATGCCACCCGAGAGCTGCCAGGGAAATTTCTTCTCGAAGCCGTTGAGGTTGACCAGTTCGAGATTGCGCTTGATGCGTTCGGCGCGTGAATTGAGCCCCATGATCTCCAGCGGCAGGCCGACATTGCTTTCGACATTGCGCCACGGATAAAGCGCGGGCGCCTGAAAGACATAACCATAGGCGCGGTTGAGCCGCGCCTCCCGGGGAGCCATGCCGTTCACCGTGACCGTGCCGGAACTCGCCGGTTCGAGATCGGCGATGACCCTGAGCAGCGTGGTCTTGCCGCAGCCGGAGGGGCCGATGAAGGAGACGAACTCGCCATCATTGATTGCCAGATCGATGTTGGACAGGGCGTAAACCGGCCCATCCGCCGTGGTGAAGGTCAGGCTGAGGCCGCTGGCTTCGATCGCGGGCCTGCCCGCCATGCTCACTCCCCGATTTTCCGAAACGCTATCCGCTCTTGACCATTTGATCAAGAATTAACAGGATGGCCCATGCCGCAGGTTAAAATCGCCGTTCCCCGCAAGACCCGGATCCAGACGCAGAATGAGGAACTCATTCTCGACGCGGCCCTTGAGGTGTTTTCCGCCTATGGCTACCGCGGCTCCACGGTGGACCAGATCGCCCTCAAATGCGGACTGTCCAAACCCAATCTGCTCTATTACTTCCGCCGCAAGGAGGATATCTATACCGCCGTCCTCGAGCGTACTTTGGCGGGCTGGCTTGAACCGCTGCGCGCACTTGATGCCACGGGCGATCCCATTGCGGAGCTGGCGCGCTATGTCTCCGAGAAGATGAGAATGTCCCGCGAGAGGCCGGAAGCTTCACGGCTGTTCGCCAATGAAATCCTGCATGGGGCGCCCGCCATCGGCAAGTTTCTGAAAGGTCCCCTCAAGACGCTGGTGGACGATAAGGCCGCCGTCATTCGGGAATGGATTGCGCAAGGGCGTCTCGCCGCCGTCGATCCCCATCACCTCATCTTCGCGATCTGGGCAACAACCCAGCATTATGCCGATTTCGAAGTGCAAGTGCGCGCCGTGCTTGGCAATGGCGGAAACCACATGGCCCCGGCTGAACAGACGCTTCTCACCCTGCTCGTGAAGGGGCTGAAACCCCGCCCTACAGGATAAAGTCCGTCTCGGTTACGGTAAGGGCGCCGGTCAAGGCGATCTGGAAATCGGCCAGGCCATCGCCGCTGACATCGCCTTCGACAATCGTCTGGCTGCCGGAAATAACCGATCGCAATTCGCCCGCGGCGCCGGAAAAATTCGCTGACCCCACGAAATCGAACTGATCGTCGGAGACGCCAGTCATGGCATCGATGCCGGAGAGATCGATCTTGTCAACGCCGATGCCGAAATCCGATATCAGATCCCGAAGCGAGCCAATTGCTGAATCCGTAGTTGCCGTGAATATAAACCGATCCGCGTCCAAACCGCCGATGAGCGTATCTTGCCCGGCCCCGCCGATCAGCCTGTCGAGGCCAGCGCCGCCCGTAAGACGGTCGTTGCCCGCCAGTCCGTTGAGAAGATTGTCGCCGTTCGACCCGGTGAGCTTGTCGCCATAGGCGGACCCGGTCAGATTTTCGAAACCAGAAATTGTGTCGGTGCCAGCGCCTCCGGTTCTTTGAGCTGACGACAGCGCTAGACTGACCGTCACGGCCTTGAGCGCGTTCGCATAGGAAAGCGTGTCAACCCCAAGCCCGCCCGCGAGAATATTAGTGCTGGCGTTTCCAGCCAGCGTGTCGTCGAACTGCGAGCCCGTGAGGTTTTCGATGCTGGAGAATGTATCGCCTTGCGCATCGCCGCCGCTGCCGAGGCCCGTGAGCAAATTGACCGACACCGCGGCGCTGGACGCCGCATAGCTGGCGGTGTCCGTGCCATTACCGCCGATCAATTGATCCGCGCCGCCGCGTCCCTCGAGAATATTGTTGCCGCCATTGCCGGTGAGCACATTGGCAAGCCCGTTGCCGGTCCCGTTAAGATGCGACGAGCCGGTGAGCGTGAGCTTTTCGATATCGCCCAGGAGAGTGAAGCTGACCGATGAATTGACGGTATCGATGCCGCTGCCTCCGGTCTCGTCGGCAACATCGCCAATATTGTCCACGGTGTATGTATCGTTGCCATCGCCACCGATCATCGTATCGGCGCCGAGCCCGCCATTGAGCACATCGTTTCCGGCATCGCCGGCGAGGATATCGGCGCCGTTGCCGCCGTTCAGCGTATCATCGCCGGCCAGGCCGTTGATCGTATCGCCGAGATCCGTGCCGTTGAGCACGTCGGCCCCTGTGGTTCCGGTGACGGCAGCGCTGCCGTCAAGCAGCCACATTTCCTCGAAGCCATAATCCGCGTAGGCGAAGCTGACGGTGGGAGTTCCAGAGAAATAGAGGATGTCGTAGCCGAGCCCGCCATCGAACTGCAGAAGATAATCGACTGCGTCCGCATAGAAGAGATCGTCGCCGGCGCCTCCCAGCAGAATATCGGCGCCTGTGCCGCCTCGCAGAATATCGTTGCCGATCCCGCCATTCAAGGTGTCGTTGCCAGCCTCCCCCAGAAGCGTATCGTTGCCGCCATTGCCCTGCAAAATATTGGCAAGAGCGTTGCCGGTGAGGCTGTCGGACGCGAGCCCGCCAGCGGCGTTCTCGATATCGCAGGCATAAGCGATGGCCACATTCATGGTCATGCCGTCGCAATCGGAAAATGTGCCGGGGTTGAGATCGATGCGCGACGCCGTGGCGAAACCCGAAAGATCGAGCCAATCATTGCCCCCGCCATCCCAGATGGTCAGGATGGGATGCGTGTTCTGGGTGAAATCGAAGATCGATACGCCCGCTGTCGCATTGAAGCCGTATCGCGTATCGCCGGCGCGCGTGCTGGTTTCCGCGCCATAGAGCGCCTGGATGGCAAGCACGTCATGCAGCATGGGGGTTTGCGCGTAATACAAATTGCCGTCGCTGGCCCGCCAATCGGCGCCTGTCGCGGAGGCGCCGAAATAGGACATGACCGTGTACATGATGCTGTCCTGGGCATAGAGCGCATCATTGGCATAGGTGGGGCTACCGCCATTATATGTGCCGGGATGCGGCAGACCCAGCGCATGGCCCAATTCATGGATATAGGCGAGAAAGCCCCATTGCCCGGCATCGGGCGTCACGAGATCATTGGTGCCTGAGCTGGCGCCGTAAGTGGGGTTGAACCACACCGAGCCGCCTGCCGAGCCGCCGGGATAATAGGCATGGGCGTAGCCGATATCGGTCGTGGTGTTCTGGAATGTGACATTGGCGGTGGATGTGGTCTCGACGAAATCCGGCGCGATCAGATCGTCCCACAGTTTGACAGCGAGCCGTGCTGCGTCCTTTTGAGCAATGTTGAGCGGCGAAAACCCCGGACCTTCACCGGTGGAGAAGGACCAGCTTGGGGCCGCGGTGGGAAAGCCATAGCTTATGATGCTGCCGGTCCATTCGGCCCCGGTTCGCAACAAATTGTTGATGATCTGCGTGTTGGTCCACGTCGCCGGCACGGGGAGTCTCCTGGATCGAAGCCCTATGCCCGTGAATTTCGACGCTGCCGGTTACGCAACCCTTAAGGGCAGCCGGGGGGTTTTATCCACAAGCGCCCCTCAGCGCCCATCTTCGCCATATCCTTAACGCGCGTAATCGGCACCGTTAACGGTGGCCGAGCGGCCATCGAGATAGAGCTTCGACACCCGTTCCAGCGTCTCCGCGACGATGTTTCCTTGGCGCACCACCTTGAGCCGGTTGGCTTTGAGCCTGATGGCCTCGATCGGGTCCTTCGCCTGTAGAATGACGAAATTGGCCTTGCAGCCTTTCTTCAGCCCATAACCTTCGAGATGCATGGCCTTGGAGGGATTGACCGTCACGGCATCGAAAGCCCAGAGCATGGCCTCGCGGCTTGTCATGGGAACCGCGTGGATGCCCATTGAGGCGACCTCCAGCATGTCCGCCTGGCCCAGCGGATACCAGGGATCCATCACGCAATCATGGCCGAAGGAGACGTTGATTCCGGCTTGGCGTAGCTCCGGCACCCGCGTCAGCCCCCGGCGTCTCGGGTAAGTATCGTGGCGGCCCTGTATGGTGATGTTGATCAGCGGATTGGGCGTCACATGAAGCTCGGCTTCGGCCATGAGTGGAATGAGTTTCGACACATAGTAATTGTCCATGGAATGCATGGAGGTGAGATGCGAGCCCACAACCCGGCCTCGAAGTCCGAGCCTTTGTGTCTCAAAGGCCAGCGTTTCAACATGACGCGACAGCGGGTCATCCGTTTCGTCGCAGTGAATATCGGTCAGAAGCCCGCGCTTTTCGGCGATCTCGCACAATTCCTTCAGGCTCGCCGCACCTTCCGCCATGGTGCGCTCGAAATGCGGGATGCCGCCCACCACGTCCACGCCCATGTCGAGCGCGCGGAGAAGATTCTGCTTCGCGGTTTTTGAGCGGTAGAAGCCGTCTTGTGGAAATGCCACGATCTGTAGGTCGATATAGTGCGCGATTTTCTTTTTTACTTCGAGCAGCGCTTCCACGCACAGCAGCCGGTCGTCGCAGACATCCACATGAGTTCGGATGGCGCCAATGCCCTGTGTTACGGCGAGATCGCAATAGCGGAGTGCCCGCTCGACCACCGCCTCATGGGTGAGGAGCGGCTTGAGTTCGCCCCAAAGTGCTATGCCTTCCAGCAGCGTGCCTGACTCGTTGAGACGCGGCAGCCCGAGCGACAGCGTGGCGTCCATGTGGAAATGCGCGTCTACGAAAGGCGGGGACACGAGATAGCCCTGGGCCTCGATGACATTTTTGGCTTGGGCTTTGATTGCGGGTTTGACCTCGGCGATGCGGCCACTCTCGCACGCGATGTCGATGCCGGTCCGGCCATCGGGGAGGGTTGCGTTGCGAACCAGAAGATCGAGCATGGGCTTACGCCAGGGCTTGCAGTTCACCGAGTATGGCAGCGCCCATCTGCGCCGTCGAGGCATTGGCGGGTTTTCCACCTGCGATGTCTTTCGTCCTGATGCCTTTGGCCAGAACCGCGGCGATTGCTTCATCGAGCTTGTCCGCCCATTCGCCGAGGCCAAAGGAATAACGGAGCGCCATGCCGAAGCTCGCGATCATGGCGATCGGATTGGCAGCGCCCGTGCCTGCGATATCGGGAGCGGAGCCATGCACCGGCTCATACATGGCCTTGCGCCGTCCGGTTTTTGCATCCGCTGCCCCTAGCGAGGCCGAAGGCAGCATGCCGAGCGAACCGGTGAGCATCGCCGCAATGTCCGAGAGCACGTCGCCGAAGAGATTGTCCGTGACGATCACATCATACTGCTTGGGCCAGCGCACCAATTGCATGGCGCAATTATCGGCCAACACATGCTCGACCTCGATGTCGGGATAGACTTCCTTGTGAATGCGGGTGACGACCTCGTTCCACAACACGCCCGATTTCATCACGTTGCGCTTCTCCGCCGATGAAACTTTCTTCCGCCGCGTGCGCGCCAGTTCGAAGGCGACCCGCGAAATGCGCTCGATCTCGAACGTATCGTAAACCTGCGTGTCGATGGCGCGTTTCTGGCCGTTGCCCAAGTCCGTGATGGTTTTGGGCTCCCCGAAGTAAACGCCACCCGTCAGTTCACGGACGATCAGGATGTCGAGCCCTTCCACCACTTCTCGTTTCAGCGAGGAGGAGTCGGCCAGTGCTGGATAGCAGATCGCCGGGCGGAGATTGGCGAAGAGGCCGAGGTCCTTGCGGAGCCGCAAAAGCGCTGCTTCCGGCCGCGCCTCGTAGGGCACCTTCTCCCACTTGGGCCCGCCCACGGCGCCAAACAACACGGCATCGCAGGCCATGGCCTTCGCCATATCATCTTCGGAAATCGCCTCGCCATGGGCATCATAGGCCGAGCCGCCAGCAAGGCCGCGATCGATTTCGAATTTGGCGATGCCCTGACTATTGAACCAGGCGATAACCGCCTCGGCTTCCTGCATCACTTCGGCACCGATGCCGTCGCCCGGCAGCAGGAATAGTTTGTGAGACACCATAATACCCCGCCCGTGAGAATGGTTTGGGTAGCGGGAGCTTGTCTCTTAATCAAGCCCGCCTCAATGCGACATCAGCACCGGGCGGTTGAGGCGGCCTAGCACGAAGCGGGTGGCGCCGCCGAAAATGAA
>JBGTNZ010000006.1:0-4194 GCA_041742805.1 Aestuariivirga sp. | reverse complement strand
GAGCAGAACTCCGTTGGCGGCTGCCCTTATTTCGTCATCCCGGCGAAGGCCGGGATCCACACTGCCGCTAGACGGGGGCCGGTCCTTCTGTGGTCCGTCAGGTTGAGAAGTGGATCCCGGCTTTCGCCGGGATGACGGAAGGGGCGTGAGGTCGCCGCCTTCGGGAGGCCAGAATTTGATCTCGACGGGGGTGGGATCGATGGCTGAAACGTCGGCCTTGAGTTCGGCTGCGACGCGCTTCGTCGTCGAACTAAACTCAAGGGTGAGCAGGAAGCCGATGAGCTGCGATGCCTTGGGCTGATCGACGGCGAAGCCGCTGACCTCGTGCTCCACATCGACCTGGGCATCGAGGGTCACCAGCTTTTTCGAGAGGCGCGCCTGATCGGCGAATTTGATGAGGCTCTCGCGGCATTTCGGCTGTTTGATTTCATTGGCGCGGGCAAGAAGTGTTTCGAGATCGCCGTATTCGGTGATCAGCTTCGCCCCGGTCTTGACGCCGATGCCGGGAACGCCCGGGATATTGTCGATCGAGTCGCCGGCCAGCGCCTGCACGTCGATGACTTTTTCAGGCCTGACGCCGAATTTTTCCAGAACCTCCGCTTCGGCGATCTCCTTGTCTTTCATGGTGTCGTAGAGGGTGACGCCGGGGCGGATCAGCTGCATCAAATCCTTGTCCGACGACACGATACGGCAGGTGGCGCCGGCCTCGGCCGCCTGACGGGCGTAAGTGGCGATGAGATCGTCGGCTTCGTAATTATCCTGCTCGACGCAGGAGACATTGAAGGCGCGCGTTGCCTGCCTGATGAGGCCGAACTGCGGACGCAAATCGGCCGGAGGTTCGGCGCGATGCAGTTTGTAATCGGGATAAAAATCGGTGCGGAAGGTTTTTGCCGATTTGTCGAAGATGACTGCAAGATGGGTGGGCTTATGGCCCGCATCCATTTCCTTGAGGAGCTTCCACAGCATGTTGCAAAAGCCCTGGACAGCGCCCACAGGCAGGCCATCGGATTTGCGGGTGAGCGGCGGCAGCGCGTGATAGGCGCGGAAAATATAGCCGGAGCCGTCGATCAGATAGAGATGGTCACCGGGCTTGAGGGCTTGCGATTTCGACATCGGCGGCACTATGCCATCCGCTCGCGGGCGATGCCAGCTTTGCCCAGCGCGGGCGGCTGAAGAGGAAGGATGCCCTTGTGCCGCGCACCGCCCAGTAGAGCAAGATAGGGCCGGTGACGCCAGCCGCGGTGACCAGCAGCGACACGAGCGCCAGATCGCTCACCACGCCCGTTTTCAGGAGGAGGGTGCGCGTTGCCGCCATGAAGACGAAGAAGGCGAGATAAATGATGATGGAATTTTCGCCGCAATATCGGATGGGCGCGGCAAGCCTGGTTTTGGACAGCAGCACGCCCGAGCTTACGACTGCCGCGGCCCCCACAAAGCCCAGGAGCAAACTGATAACTGGAAGTTTCGACCAGGCGCCGGCAACCAGGACATCGTTCGCCAGAGCCCAGAATGCGAGACCGGTGACTGTGACCAGCACAGGTTTGCGGCCGGCGGCGGCTGCGAAGGCGAAGATATTGGATGACAGCCAATAGCCCGCGAAGAAATAGACGAAACGCGCGGCGAACTCGTCGATGAGGAGCCAACCTGTTTCGATGGGCGCTATTTCGAGGAGAGCGGCGGCGCTGAAGACAAGAACCGGGGGCACGCTCCGCAAGGCCTTCACGGCGACGAAGAAGATCGCCAGCATGTAGATGAACCACAGGGTGCCGAAGGGCTCCACGAAGCCCAGGGCATAGGTGTTGAAGGCGCCCGCCAGCCCGTCGCTCTGGTAGATGCCATAACCCTTGAGGGCGAGCTGGAGGGTCATCCAGAGGACGTAGAAATAGGCAAAGTGCAGAACCTTGGTGTCGAGATAATCGCGCCACGGGCGATTGATGCGGGCGGCGAGGAAAAGGCCCGAGAGCAGGAAGAAGTCGGGCATGCGGAAGGGCCTTGCCCATTCGATGAAGCCATGAAGCCATGAGAGCTCGCCAGCGGCCTTTTCGACGCCCAGCGTCGAATGCATCATCACCACCAGAATGATGCAGATGCCTTTGGCATAATCGACCCAGTCGATGCGGGCGGGATTGGCTTGATGGAACATGGTTACCTCGCCGTCCCGTCGCGGGACGTCTCCGGCCACCTTGCAAATCACCGGCCATGGCCTCTCCCGTTATCGGTGATTATAGGAAGGCCAAGGCACCCGTAGCTCAGCTGGATAGAGTGCTGCCCTCCGAAGGCAGAGGTCACAGGTTCGAATCCTGTCGGGTGCGCCAGTTCACTTACCATCTGTCATCGCCGGATTCATTCCGGCGACCCATTGTGCCGAGGCTGGGATGGTCGAGTACGGATTTGCCATGGGTCCCCGGAACAAGTCCGGGGATGACAGAGGGTGTGGAGAGGTTTTTGCCATAGCTTCGCCGTCGATGGCGCCGGTTATGCCGGCGACCTTGAGAATTCTCTTCTCCCTTCTCGCGATGAGAAGGGTTGCGTGGACGCAAGGCCGACGCAAAATGCCGGTGGTTTAGTCCGGCTGGGACGCGACGCTCGCGTCCACGCCAAGCGATTTTAGGCTCCGGTTCGCACTTCGGCCTTGGGGGCTTTGAAATCCTCTCAGAGGAGGCATCTCTCACGCCCTTAACCCTTGGGGTAAGCCTACTGCCTGTTCAGCGCGGGGGTCGTAATGTCCCCGGGTCTCACCGAAGCCTCCCGAGAATGCGCTGTACGTCTCAGCCCACCCGCAGGCGCTTGATCCACTCCATCCAGATCACCGTCGCGAGCAGGACCCCTTCGGAAGTAGACAATTCACGACTACCAAATCTAAAAGCCTATGTCAAGGAATATTTTGATGGAACTTATTTTAGCGCTTGCGGAAATGATCGCCGTAGTGGCCGGTGCGGCCTGATGGAAAGGTCCCTTCCGACAGGAAGCGCTCATGGCAGCGCTTCAGGGCTTTTGGATCGAGGGTGACACCGAGGCCAGGGCCTTCCGGAACTTTCACCTGGCCCTGTTTCGGCACGAACGTGCCCTCGGCGATCACATCGTCGGCGTACCAGCGGAACAATGTCTGGCTGGCGCCCCGCACATGTTCCATGGCCGCCGAAACATGGAGATAGGCAGCGCTTGCCACGCCCGTCTCGCCGCTATGAAACCTGAAACCAACATCGAAGCGCTCGCAGGCGCGGATGAAATCCACGGTGCGGCGGATGCCGCCGTGCTCGTTGATATTGGTGACGAGGGCGTCGGGACAGCGGAGCCGCGCAGCCTTTGGCAGATCGATGACATGGGAACAAAAAGAAGCGGAGGTGAAGGTGCTAAGCTGCGCCATTTCCTCGTAGGTTTCGACGGGCTCCTCGAACCAGTGGAGGTTGAAGGGTTCAAGACGCCGCAGGGCTTCGCGCGCCGTGGGCACGGTCCACACTCCATTGGCGTCGAGCTGCAATGAACGCTCGCCTATGGCGGCGCGGACTTCGCGCACCATGGTCACTTCCTCATCGAGGCCGACGGTGCCCATCTTGCCTTCGAAAATTTCAGCGCCATGCTGCTCGATCATGCGGGCGCAATAACGGGCGACCTCGATTGGGGTGGATTCTCCCGCGTGCGAGGGCCCGGGAAACCGGTAACTGAAATATTCGGTAAGCGCTATCTCTTTGCGCACCGCGCCTCCCAGCAGCAGGTAAAGCGGCAGGCCCTCGGTCTTGCCGCGCGCGTCCCACATGGCCATTTCAATTCCGCCGAAGGCCCGCCTGGCCCCCAGGATACTGTTCCAGAAGGAATTGGCCATGCCGGGCACACAACGGTTTTCGGCCGTGGCGATATCGCGAATATCGAGGCCTTTGAGGCGCTCGCCCAGTTGCATTACATCGGCCGAACGGTCGCCGTCGGCACATTCGCCAAGGCCCACAGCACCTTCATCGGTGACAAGCTCGATAACCGTCTTGGTGAGCGAGGCTATTGAACCAAAGCTGAAGCGATAGGGCGCATGGAAGGGGATATTGACTGGCGTGGCGCGGATCGCGGCTATTTTCATCGCGGGGCAAACCTCAAAGAAAACCCCGGAAGAGAATGCTCTTCCGGGGCTGATATCATGCGCTTTGAAAATCTTATGCCGCTTCGATGGCCAGCTCCTCGCCGAAGATGTAGAGCGTCGGGTGG
>JBGTNZ010000005.1:0-7371 GCA_041742805.1 Aestuariivirga sp. | reverse complement strand
GTACAGTGATTGCTATCTCTCCTGCAGAGACCAGCTTCACCAAATATTTCTCTCAGATCCCCGCAGGCACGGACGCGATTTATCACGTGATGGTGGGGCCTGGCGTTCTTACCTTCGTGCGGGAGCTTGGAGAATATTTCGGCGGTAAGGGACCAAACCTCTTTGGTTTCATAGATTCCCTCGAGGCCGTCGACATTGCTTCTCCTGGGCTCGAGTTCCTTGAGGGCTCGCATCTTTGGGAAGCCTTCCCGCGCTTTGCTGCAGGCCTGCCTACGGAATTTGCCAAGAACTATCGCGCGGCCGTCGGCATTGACGATAATGGCGCCGATGCCGCCAATCCCGGAGATATTTCCACCGCCTCACACATGTTCGGTTGCTGGGAGTCCCTCTACGCGATCAAGCAGGCGGCGGAGGCCAGCGGGTACAAGGATGGCAACGACAAGGCCAAATTCATCGAGGCCCTGGAAGCGGTGACAAGCTTCGAGGAAAGCGATGCTTATCCGCAAGGCACAAAAACCTTCATCGGCAAAACCCATCAGAGTTTTGGCCGCCAGTTCATTTCCAAAGTGGAAGGCGGAAAATTGACCGTGGTACATACGACGACGATTGAGGACGGCATGTATGAGACCGCTGCCGACTACCCGTCACAACCACTCTGATCAACCAAACCGGGGGCCAGTTCCGTCTTAGATGGACATCGGGCCCAAACTCCTGCTTGCCTTTCTTGAAGGTACCGTTGGAGCCTCCGTTCTGGCGCTGACAGCACTTGGACTATCATTGGTTTTCGGCGTCATGCGCATCATAAACATCGCCCATGGCGAGATGGTTATGCTCGGCGCCGTTCTTGCCTGGGCCGTAGTTCATTTCATTGGCGGAGGGCCGCTTATCGGCTTTCTCGCGGCCCTCATAATAGCACCGCTCATTGCCGGCGGTTTTGCCGCCGCAGCCGACTGGCTGGTGCTGCGCCGTGTGGGTTACGATCCCGAGCGCACCATCGTCGCCACCATGGGTTTGCTTTTTCTTGCACAACAAACGGTGCTGATGACCTTCGGCCCCGATGCGAGGCCGGTGGAACCCCCCATCTATTTCCGGATCAATTTTCCCTGGTTCGGATACTCCGGGTACAAACTGATGGTCGTGGCAGCCGCCATTGCGCTCATCGCGGGCACATGGCTCATCCTGTCACGCACCCGCATGGGCCTTTACATGCGGGCGACCCAGATGGACTCCGAAATCGCGCAGGCCTTCGGCGTTCCCGTCCGGCGCATCTATGCCACTGTCTTTGCCCTGGGTGCCGCGCTTGCTGCTCTCGCTGGCGTTCTCGTGGTTCCGATCCAACAGGCTCATTATCTCATGGGAGCGGACCCCCTGCTCCTTTCCTTCATCGTGGTGATCGTCGGAGGTCTTGGCAATTTGCGTGGCACGATGCTGGCTGCCGCTGTCATTGGCATCGGTGAAGGCATGATTTCCGTCCTGCTGTCACCCACGCTGGCAAAAATTGTCGCCACATTGCTCGTAGCGCTTGTGCTGATCGTCAGGCCGGGCGGGTTGCTGCGTGAGGAACC
Organism: Aestuariivirga sp.; assembly: GCA_041742805.1. Lineage (GTDB taxonomy): Bacteria > Pseudomonadota > Alphaproteobacteria > Rhizobiales > Aestuariivirgaceae > Aestuariivirga. The sequence goes on along the minus strand of JBGTNZ010000005.1, from coordinate 5,806 downwards.
GGCATGAAATCATTTGCCCTTCACGCCGGTATCGTGCTGACGCTCTTCGCCTTGCAATTCGTCCTTCCCGCCTACCATCATGCCAATGCCGCGCGCATCATGGTCTATGCGATCCTTGCCATTGGCTACAATTTGTTGCTTGGCTACACGGGGCTTATGAGCTTGGGTCACGCCATGTTCTTTGCCGCTGGGGCATACGGCGCGGGCCTCGCCATTTACTGGTTCGGCTTCGGCCCGCTTGCTGCCTTCGCAAGCGGGTTAAGCTCCGGTCTGGTTCTGTCGCTGGTGGCGGGCGTGTTCCTTCTGCGCACCACGGGCGTTGCCTTTCTCATTGTCACGCTCATGCTGGCACAGGCCTTCTTTCTATCAATTCTCTATTTCAACGGCATCACGCTCGGCGAACAGGGAATGGTGCTCTCCAATATCCAGCCCGTGGAGTTGTTAGGCTTTGCCTTTCGCCTCAGCGACCCAGCCGTAAAATACAATTTGGCGCTGGCAGCCTTTGCGCTCGCGCTTTTCGTCAGCCTGTGGCTGGTGCGTTCCCCGCTGGGGCGCGTACTGATCGCCATCCGCGAAAACGAACTGCGCACCCGCTTGCTGGGTTACAACACATTTGCCTATCGTTACCTCGCTATCACGGTGTCGGGCACTATCGCGGGGCTCTCCGGCACTCTTTATTGCCTGCTGTTTTCTTATGTGGGCGCATCCTTCGCGTCGTTGCAATATTCGACGCTACCGCTGCTGTGGACCCTGCTCGGCGGAGCCGGCACCATCATCGGCCCGCTGATCGGCACCGGCCTTATGTTTTATCTTATCGATATTTCAAGCGGTTTCACCTCCAGCTATCTGCTCGTCGTCGGCGCTACATTGTTGGCGCTTACCCTATGGTTTCCCAAGGGCATCGCTGGGACAATTCGGGCCCGCTTGCTGCCATGGCTGCCATGAATATTCTCGAAGTCCACGGCCTCTCGCGGCATTACGGCGGCCTCGCCGCCGTGGACGGCGTTTCGCTCGAGGTTCAAAAGGGCGAAGTCCGCGCCATCATCGGGCCAAACGGCGCGGGTAAGACGACGCTCGTCGGCATGATCAGCGGCCGGATCATGCCTTCTTCAGGCCGCATCAGTTTCAAGAACGAGGACATCACCAACGCAAAATCATGGACCCGGGTGATGCTGGGCATTGTCTATACGTTCCAGGTCACCAGCATCTACCGCAACCTCACATGTTACGAGAATGTCGCACTGGCGGCGCAACGTCGCCAGCGGAGCGTTGTGATCTCCCGCGAGAAGGCCATATCCGCTACCGTTTTTGAGGCTCTCAACCGCGTCGGCATGGCGGATTGTTTTCAAAAGCTGGCCGGCGTCCTGCCCCACGGCCACCAACGCCTCCTCGAAGTGGCGATGGCCTTGGCGCTCGTGCCGGAGCTTCTGATCCTCGATGAACCAACACAAGGGCTGGCGCCTTCGGAGATTACAGCGTTTTGCGATCTTGTTCGTGATGTTTCGGAGCGAGCCACGGTGCTTATCATTGAGCACAATCTCAAAGTGGTCCTTGAGCTCGCGGACAGGATCACGGTGATGGACCGTGGGTCTATCCTGGCCGAGGGTAGCCCAAAGGAAATCGAACAACATCCCGCGGTGCGGCGGGCCTATCTGGGGCACTGATGCTCGAGGTTTCGCACATCGATACATTTTACGGCGCCGCCCAGGTCTTGCGCGACATTTCATTTACTGCGGGAGGCGGCGAGATCGTGGGCCTCATGGGCCGCAACGGCGCTGGCAAGACGACCACGATTCGCACCATCATGGGCCTGTTGAAACCGGCCGGGGGTAGCATCCGTCTCAATGGCGAAGAGCTCACGCATATGGCGCCTCACCACATTCCCCGGCGCGGCGTGGCTTATGTTCCGCAAGGGCGGCGCCTGTTCAATGGCATGACTGTGGAAGAGAACCTGCGTATAGGTCTTGCCGTCCGCAATAGCGGCGCTTCGGTTCTCGAGGGCGTACTGCAGCTCCTGCCGATCCTAAAACAGCGCCTGAAACAGCGCGCGGGCACTTTGAGCGGCGGTGAGCAGCAAATGCTGGCCATGGCGCGAGCCCTGTGCAGCGAGCCCACCCTCATCCTGCTCGATGAGCCGAGCGAAGGGCTGGTGCCGGAAATCATCGATCGGCTTCTGGACACCATCGTCGCGCTCAAGCACCGTGGCGTTGCCATCGTTCTGGTGGAACAGAGAGTCAAATCGGCGCTAAAGGTTTGCGACCGCATTTTTCTGATGGAGATCGGCGCGATCCAACATCAAGCCCGCGCGTCGGAACTCGCCGCTGACCCGGCGCCGCTCGAGCGCTACATTGGCGTTCACAGATAGGAGACCGGCATGGCCCACGAAACCGCCGCACCATCCTCAGCTCCACAAAAACTGGTTATCCGTAATATCGGACTCTTGCTGTCAGGCGCGTTGGAGAACCCGATCCTCGATGCCGACACCATTGTTGCCATCGATGGCAAGATCGCAGCCGTGGGCGGCGCCAGTGACGTGGACACGGACAACGCCACGACAGTAATCAACGCCAACGGCATCACCGTGGCTCCTGGTCTCATCGACAGCCATGTTCACCCTGTGGCGGGTGACTGGACACCGCGCCAGAACCAATGGGGCTGGATCGACTCCAGCCTGAATGGCGGCGTTACCACCATGATCTCCGCGGGCGAGGTGCACACTCCGGGCCGCCCCCGCGATATCGTTGGGCTCAAGGCGTCGGCCGTCAGCGCTCAACGCATGTTCGCGAACTTCCGGCCTTCCGGAGTAAAAGTCCATGCCGGAGCGCCTTGTATTGAGCCCGGCATGAGCGAACAGGATTTCAAGGATTTGGCGGACGCAGGCGTAACACTCCTCGGTGAAGTGGGTCTGGGCGGCGTCAAGGACGGACCAACCGCGAAACGCATGGTAGGCTGGGCGCGCCAATATGGCATCCAGAGCACGATTCACACCGGCGGCCCATCAATCCCCGGTTCCGGTCTCATCGACAAGGATGTGGTGCTGGAAGCCGATACGGATGTGATCGGCCACATCAACGGCGGTCATACGGCGCTTCCCGACAATCAAATTCGCTGCATCTGCGAGGGCTGCAAGCGCGGACTGGAAATTGTTCACAATGGCAACGAGCGGGCTGCGCTCTATACGTTACGCATCGCCAGTGAGATGAAGGAGTTGCGGCGCGTTATTCTCGGCACCGATGCGCCGGCGGGTTCCGGCGTGCAACCGCTCGGCATCCTGCGCATGGTCTCAATGCTGTCAGCGCTAGGCGATATTCCCGCCGAACTCGCCTTCTGCTTCGCCACCGGAAATACAGCCCGAATGCGGAAACTCGACTGCGGTCTTATCGAGCCGGGACGGGCCGCGGATTTTGTGTTCATGGACAAGGCCCAGCATTCCGCAGGCGCTACCTTGCTTGACAGCGTGAGGCTTGGCGACCTTCCCGGCATCGGAATGGTGGTGATCGATGGGGTGGTGCGCTGCCAGCGCAGCCGTAATACCCCGCCCGCAACGAGACTTCCTTTGATTATCGCAGGTGCCTAGCCGCTACTTCCCCGCGGCATCCGTTCCGCTCAACTGGCGCAAAACCAAAACCATGGTGGCGTGGGCCTCCCCCTCGCCCACATTTACAATCTTATGGGGCAAGTCCCCCCGGAAACGAATGGCCTCGCCGGCTTGGGCCCGCCGCGTTTCCTCTCCCGCCGTCACCAGGATTTCGCCACTTAGCATATAGAGGTGCTCGGCAGTGCCCGATGGATGGGGGTCTGATTCCAACACTCCCCCCGTTTTTGCAACAAAATCATACCATTGGATGTGATTGACCAGGTTCAGGGGGCCGATAATGGCGAGGCGGCAAAGGCCATCCTGGCTTTCCAGGATGGGGACGCCGGATTTTAACTGGTGCTCCAGGAAGATATTGGTCTCGTCGGTCTTAAGGACTTCGTTAACGGTGGTATCCAAGGCTTTCGATAGCCTGTAAACCGTTGAAATTGTGGGATTGGTTTCATTCCGCTCGATCTGCGAAATGATCGATTTGGCGACACCGGATTGTTCCGATAATTCCCCCAATGACATGTTGTAGGCCTTGCGCAGGCGCTGGATGGTCTTTCCAAGGGCAGGAGTGGGGTCAACTTGTAGTGATTCCCCCGTTTTTTTGCCGCCTCGCGTTGACATTTCGTTGTCCTATACTTAGAACTAATGTTCTATATAACGAACAGAGGTGATACCATGGTCCGCCGTAGTTCAGTTAGCGCTGTTTCATTTGGCGAATCAAACGAAATCATTGTTGTGGAGACTCCCAGCGAGTGTCCGGCGAAGCGAACGGTAAGAAGATGAACACCAGCGGCGGAGCGGATTTATGCGGTATTTCCCCATATTTATCGACCTGAGAGGCCGGACTGTGGTGGTGGTCGGCGGCGGCGAAGAGGCGCTCCGCAAGGTCCGGCTGCTGTCCCGTACCGAGGCCCGTATCGTGGTGATTGCTGGAAGCCTCCACGATGAACTTGCAGTCAACCAACGCGTCGAATGGGTCGCCAGGCATTTCGAGCCCGATCTGCTGACGGGGGCAGTCCTCGTCATCTCGGCCAGCACCGAACTGAATGAAATCGTATCCGAAGCCGCCCGATCCCGCAGCATCCCGGTGAATGCCGTCGATCGTCCGGACTTGTCTACCTTCATTGTTCCCTCAATCGTCGATCGTGCACCGCTCGTTGTTGCGATTGGTACTGAAGGCACCTCTCCGATGTTGGGCCAAGGCCTGCGCGCCCGCATCGACGCCATGCTTCCCCAAGCTCTCGGAAAGCTCGCGGCCGCAGCCGGAACATTGCGTGGACACGTGGCCGAGGCGATTCCGCCCGGTAACCGCCGCCGCTCTTTTTGGAGCCGTTTTTTCTTTGGCGATGTGCGCGATGCATTCGTCGCGGGTGAGACAAAAAATTATAGTGCTCTTCTTGAAGGCCTGCTGCACAGCCAACCGCCATCCACGAAGGGCCGCGTGTCGTTCGTGAGCGCCGGTACAGGCGATCCGGAGCTTCTAACTTTGAAGGCCCAGCGCAAGTTGCTGGAAGCCGATGTGATTACGTATGACCGTTTTGTTGCGGCGGATATTCTGGAAGTCGCCCGGCGCGACGCGGTGCTTATCCCCCTGGACCAGTTCGGCGTATCGGCAATTCTCATACGCGAAGCCAAAGCCGGCCGGCATGTGGTGCGTCTTCGTTCTGGTGAAGTCTCCGTCGAGGAGCTTGCCGCCGTCGCCGGCGAAGGTATTCCAGTTGAGACGGTGCCTGGCGTCTCTACGGTCCCCACCGGGGAAGTGATCACATTTCCGGTCCGCGAAGATATTCGTGATGCAGTTCTCAAGGCCGCGTCATGAGTGTTTCCGAGAAGGGCCAGATCGTCACGGCCAATCGCCTGCGCGACGGCATCGCCGTGTTTCTCACGCGCTCCGGCCAGTGGAGTGAGAAAATCGACGAGGCGGCGCTAGCGCTCGAACCGCAAGCCGCCGCCGCACTCGAGGCCCGCGCCAAGGCCGATGAAGATGCGACACTCGTCACAGGTCCCTATCTTATCGACGCGGAGCGCCGCGACAGCGGCATCCGCGCCGGTCATATCCGTGAGCGCATGCGGACGCTGGGACCCACCGTGCGGCTTGACCTCGGCAAGCAGGCCGAAGGAACCGCCGGCGCCTTCGCCGCGCCGGAAGGAGTTTAGGCCATGTATCGCTATGACGAATTCGATCATCAGTTCGTGCGCGAGCGCACGGCTCAGTTCCGC
>JBGTNZ010000004.1:0-11006 GCA_041742805.1 Aestuariivirga sp. | reverse complement strand
GCGCGGCTCGCCCTGGGGCTGATGGCATCCACGCCGCTCACGGCGCGCTGCGTGGGCGATGCCTCGCTATCGAAGCGCCCCATGGGGCGAGTCACGACACCTCTCGAGATGCTGGGCACACGCTTCGAAACATCCGAAGGCGGCCGCTTGCCATTGACTCTGCACGGCGCCAAACACGCCGTGCCGATCACCTACACGCTCCCCGTTGCCTCGGCACAGGTGAAGTCCGCCATCCTGCTCGCGGCCCTCAATACACCGGGACGGACCACCGTCATCGAACCCGTGCCCACGCGCGATCACACCGAGCGCATGCTGCAAGGCTTCGGCGCGAGACTCAGTATCGAGCAGAAGGAGGATGGCCGCCACATTTCGATTGAAGGCCAGCACGAGCTAAAGGCCCAGCGGATCGACGTGCCGGGCGATCCCTCATCGGCGACCTTTCCGCTGGTGGCCACTCTCATCACCGAAGGTTCCGCGCTGGTGATCGAAAACATCATGCTGAACCCCACCCGCACCGGGCTTATCGAAACCCTGCTGGAAATGGGAGCTCACATCGCCATCGAAAACCGCCGCGTGGCGGGCGGCGAGGAGGTGGGCGATCTCCATGTGAAATCCTCCAGGCTACGGGGCATCAGGGTTCCGCCTAACCGGGCACCTTCAATGATCGATGAATATCCCATCCTGGCCGTCGCCGCCTCCTTCGCCGAAGGCACGACCCGCATGGAAGGCCTCGAAGAACTTCGCGTCAAGGAGAGTGACCGGCTCGCTGCGGTGGAAACAGGCCTTCAAGCCAATGGCGTCACCACCGCGTCGGGCCGCGACTGGCTGGAGGTGTCCGGTGGTGGCGCTCCCGGCGGCGGCAGGGTCATAACCCACATGGATCACCGCATCGCCATGGCGTTCCTCGTCATGGGCCTCGCGTCGCGCATTTATACAACCGTCGATGACAGCCGCTTCATCGCCACCAGCTTTCCGGATTTCGTAAGCCTGCTGAACCGCATGGGTGCCCGCATCGCCGCACCGGCAAGCCAATGATCATCGCCGTCGATGGCCCCGCCGCCGCCGGCAAGGGCACCATCGCCCGCGCCCTCGCCAGCCATTTCGGCTACCACTTCCTCGATACGGGTTCGCTCTACCGCATGGTCGGGCTGTCAGTCCTGCGAGCGGGCCAGGATCCCGCCGACTCTGCTGCGGCAACTGCCGCTGCCAAGACGCTTGATCCTAGAAATTACAGTGCCGAGGACTTGCGAAGCGAAACGGTGGGCGATGCCGCATCCCAGGTAGCCGTCATCCCGGAAGTCAGAGCCGCACTGCTTCATCTGCAACGTGCCTTCGCCCGCAAGCCGCCTGGCGCCGTCCTCGACGGCCGCGACATCGGCACCATCGTGTGCCCCGATGCGGAGATCAAAATTTTTGTCACCGCCAGCCCCGAAGTCCGCGCCAAGCGCCGCCAACTGGAGTTGGGCGCCGCCTCCTATGAAACGGTCCTCGCCGAAATCAAGACTCGCGACCGGCGCGACAGCACCCGTGCCACAGCCCCGCTCGTCGCCGCCCCCGATGCCCTCGTGCTCGATACTTCGCGCCTGACGATCAACGAGGCCATCGAAGCCGCCGTCCGGCTCGCCGTCGGCAAAGCGGGATTCCACCTTTCACCGGGATGACTCAACTCCTCAGCTCCGGCATATCCCTGAAAAGCTCCAGCGCCTCTGGATTGCTCAGTGCTTCCTTATTCTTCACCTCGCGCCCGTGAACCACATCGCGGACGGAGATTTCGGTAATCTTGCCGGATTTGGTGCGCGGGATATCGGCGACGGCGACAATCTTCGCAGGCACATGGCGAGGGGAAGCGCCATCGCGGATTTTCCTCTTGATCGCCGCCATGAGTTTCTCATCGAGCGCAGCACCTGGCCTCAGGCGAACGAAGAGCACCACGCGAACATCGTTGTCAAAATCCTGCCCGATGGCCAGCGCTTCGAGCACTTCGGGCACCTGCTCGACCTGAGCGTAAATCTCCGCCGTGCCGATCCGCACACCGCCAGGATTTAGAGTTGCATCGGAGCGGCCATGGATAATCAGACCGTCATGGCGGGTGATTTCTGCGAAATCGCCATGGCACCATACATTCTCGAAACGGGCAAAATAAGCGTTGTGATATTTCGATCCATCGGCGTCGTTCCAGAACATCAACGGCATCGTGGGAAAGGGCCGTGTACAGACGAGTTCGCCTTTCTGCCCCGTCACGGTCCTGCCTCCCTCGTCATACACATCCATCGCCATGCCAAGCATCGGCCCCTGGATTTCGCCACGCCAGACGGGTGAAAGGGCGTTGCCGCCGACGAAGCAGCCGCAGATATCGGTGCCGCCGGATATCGAGGCCAGATGAATGCCGGGCTTCACCGCTTCATAGACAAACTCAAAACTCTCCGCCGCCAGCGGCGAGCCGGTCGACAGCATGGTGCGCAAACGGGAAAGCGGGTGCGTATCTTTAGGCCTCCACCCGGTCTTCTTCACCGCATCGATATATTTGGCGGAGGTGCCGAAGATCGTCATCTTTTCCTCTTCGGCGAAATCGAAAAGCACCCGCTCGCTCGGGAAAAACGGCGAACCATCGAAGAGCAACAGCGTAGCCCCCGCCGCCAGCCCCGAGACCAGCCAGTTCCACATCATCCAGCCGCAGGTTGAAAAATAAAACAGCCGGTCGCTTGCTTTAGTATCGGTGTTGAGAATGTGTTCGCTCAAATGCTTCAGCAGAATGCCGCCCGCGCGGTGGACAATGCATTTGGGAATGCCCGTGGTGCCGGAGGAATAGAGAATATAGAGCGGATGATCGAAGGGCAGCTGGGCAAAGGAAACTGGCCCTCCGTCGTGGCCCCCCATGAAGCCCTCATAGGTGGCGCCATTCGGCAAAGCCGCCGCAACACCCTTCGCCTCGCCGATATAATCGATGATGATGGCATGTCCGACGGAGGGCAGCGCTTGCAGCACCTTGCCAATCTTCTCGCCCAGCGCAATCGTCTTGCCCGCATAGTAATAACCATCGCAGGCGATGAGCACGCTGGGCGCGATCTGCCCGAAGCGGTCGAGAATGCCGGAGACGCCGAAATCCGGCGAGCACGATGACCAAATGGCGCCCAAGGATGCCGTAGCGAGGAAGCACACGATGGTTTCCGGCATGTTGGCAACAACCGCGCAAACCCGGTCGCCCGGCTTGACGCCCGCCGCCGCCAGCCCCCGGTGCATGCGCCCCACAGCGGCATTCAGTTCGCCCCAGGTCATGGAGCTGCGAACCTTGTTTTCGCCCCGGAAGATCAGCGCGGGCGTGTCATCGGATTTTCGCAACAGGTTTTCGGCATAGTTCAACCTGGCATCGGGAAAGAAGCGGGCATCCTGCATCTTGGCAGCCTCGGCCAGGACGCGGCTTCCCCGGGTTTCCGCCTTCACGTCGCAGAAATCCCACACTTCGCTCCAGAAATTTTCCGGCTGGTCTACCGAAAATTTGTGGATGCCCTCATAGTCCGCGAGACGGAGGCCGAAGCGTCCGTTGATCCGCTCGATAAAGTGCTGCAAATTCGAATTGGCCCGGCGTTCCGGGCTGGGCGTCCACAGGGGTTGCTCGGCCATGCCCTCGTCTAATGAGGTCACGAAACAGCCGCAAGTCCGGGGGAAGTGGACTGATGATCAGAAAGCAGCATGTTTGGGCGGGGATTGCCGCCGCCTCCCTGGCCGTCGTCATCGGCCTTTCCCTCATCCTGTCGCCGGGCTGGGCGGTTGCGCTCGTGCAAGAGCAAGTCAGCCGCGGCCTCGGCCGCGAGTTGAAGGTGGGGGGCGGTGCCCATCTCGAATTCTCTCCGGCACTGGCGATCAGGCTGGAGCGCGTCAGCGTTGCCGGCGCTTCCGCCATGGACGACGCTTTCATCACAGCCCCCACATTCCGTATCCCGATCACGCTCTCCGGACTGTTCGGCCATAGCCTCGATCTCTCGCAAATCACGCTCCGCGATGCGGAAATCGGCCTTGTCATTGATGAAATGGGGCGCACCAGCTGGCCTGGCACGCCATCGCGCCAGCCTGCCGCGGTGAACCTCCGCCTGATAAATGCCGTGGTCCGCTTTTTCGACGGGCGCAGCGGCCAGGCCTTCGCGTTCAATGCAGCGAACATGGGGGTCAGTATCTCCCAAGCCGGCGAACTGACGTTTGAAGGCACGGCGGCGATCAACCGGCAGCACGCGAAATTGCAGGGCTATGTGAGAAATATCGCGCGGGTTTCGGGGGGCTCGCCAGCTGAACTCACCGTGGAGGCCCCGGCGCTTTCAGCCAATTTCAACGGCAGGCTTGCTACGGCCGATGGCCTGAACCTTGCGGGAACCGTTGCACTTTCGGGATCCGATCTGCGCCAGGCTCTGCGCTGGGCCGGGGGCGCGCCCGGCGGCACCTTGGGGCTCAAGGCCTTCACGCTTGCCGGTGGCCTTGACGCCAGCGCCCGCGCCTTCGGCATTCAAGGGGCCGATCTCACGCTTGATGGCCTGCCGGCCAAGGGCGATATCACGCTGGATTTCCGGGGCGAGACGCCGAAGCTTCAGGCGGTGATCGCCACCGATAAGATCGATCTCGACAGATATATTCCCGCCGGCGGATCGGAACGCGATTGGGGGACGTCCCAACTCGGATTTTCAGCACTCCGTGGTTTCGATGGCGCGGTGACGCTCGAGGCGAAGAACCTCACCTATTCCGGTGCCGCATGGGGGCCCTCGAAGATCGCCGCCAATCTGGTGGCGGGCCGCCTCGAGGCCCGGATTGTCGCCGGCTCATCGGAGGCCAGCATATTGCTGGATGGCTCGGGGCCCGTCGATGAGTTCGCCCTGGTTGTCGCGGGGCGGAAGGTCAATGCCACGAGCGCCTTTGGTCCACTTTCCGGCATCACCTGGCTCGATGGCACGGCCGATTTCAACGCCACATTCTCCGCCATCGGCAAGACCCAGCAGGAGATGATGTCGACTCTCAAGGGCGAAGTGCAGATTGCACTCGCCGATGGCTGGCTGCGCGGCCTTGACGTCGGACGAGGGCTCGCCGCCGTCGCCCGCGAAATGCAGCATGGCTGGCCCGGTGCCGGCAAGGGCGAGACACCCTTCAGCTCGCTCGCGGCGTCTTTCACCGTCAGGGACGGCATCGCCGCCATAAAAACCTTAACCCTCGAAAGCCCCACCCTTACCATGTCAGGCACCGGCGAGATCGACCTCCTGCGCCGTGCACTCGATCTTCGTGTCGATCCCCGCCTGGTGACGGCGGCGGAAACAACCGGGCTCCCCGTCGCCATCCTGGTGAAAGGCCCGTGGACCTCGCCTCGCATCTATCCGGACATGGCGAATATCGTGTCAAATCCAAAAGCCGCCTACGAAGCTTTGAAGGGCATGGGGCTGCCGAGCCGATGATCCGCATTCAACAGGAGCCCTTTGACCCCGGCGCCGAACTGGCGAAACTCAAGGCGGGCAACACCAATATCGGCGGCACCGTCATGTTTCTCGGCAGCGTGCGCGATCGTTCCGATGGCAAGCACATCGCCGCCATGACGCTCGAGCATTATCCCGGCATGACCGAGAAGGCACTGGAGGAAATCGAGGCGGAAGCGCGGCGGCGCTGGCCGCTTGACGCCAGCCTCATCGTGCATCGCCACGGGCGGCTCGAACCCGGTGACGACATCGTCCTGGTGATCACCGCCTCCGCCCACCGCGAGGCCGCCTTCCAGGCCTGTCATTTCCTCATCGACTGGCTCAAGACCAAGGCCCCCTTCTGGAAACTCGAGGAGAACCCGGAAGGCGCTGACTGGGTCGCCGCCAAAGACAGCGACGATAGCGCAGCCCGGCGCTGGGACACGTGAACTTCAGCCGCCGCCGCGCGCGAGACCTCATCTTTCTTGCGGCCCTTTTGATGATCGCCATCGCCCTGCAGCGGACCGGGCTCATCGCGCCGAAAACGGGAGAATTTACCGCCATCGATGGCGATTCCCTGCGGCAACGCAAACAGGATTACCGGCTACATGGTATTGACGCGGTTGAACTCCATCAATCCTGCGTGAGCAACGGCCGGGACTATCCATGCGGCCAGGAGGCCAAACGCGCTTTAGGCCAACTGGTGCGCGGCAAATCGCTTGCCTGCCTCACTCTCGATGACGATCGCTATGGCCGGAACGTGGTGCAATGCAACTCCGGTGATCTCGACATCAACGCCGAGATGATCCGCCTCGGCTGGGCCATTGCTTACACAAAACACAGTCAAGCCTACGTAGATGACGAGGCCCAAGCCCGGCGCGACAGCCGCGGACTCTGGCAAGGCGATTTCGAGCGCCCCGACAAATGGCGTGAGCGCAATAGGTCTACGCTCCTTCGCGGCGATCTGGATGAATGAATGGCTTCCTCTCTCTCCATGGCCGGGCTTGACCCGGCTATCCAGATTTTGCTTGGACATTTCGCTGGATGACCGGCTCAAGGGCTAGGTATGGTGAGCGCTTAAAAGCACTTGTCGATTATCACTGAATGGAGGATGCCATGAAAAAGCGAATCGCTCCTGTATCTCCCGGTGAAATGCTGGCCGAGGAATTCCTGGCCCCCTTGGGCATGAGCAAGTATCGCCTGGCGAAAAGCATCGGCGTTCCAGCCCAGCGCATCGGCGATATCGTCGCGGGCAAGCGCGCAATTACCGCGGATACGGATCTCCGCCTGTGCAAGCTGTTCGGCCTGTCCGATGGCTGGTGGCTCAGGCTGCAAGCGAGCTACGACACCACCATCGCCAAGCAAAAACTGGCGGCAACGCTCGACAAGATCGTTCCGGTGGGCAAGGCGGCTTAGAATCGTGGATCGCAATTTGAATTTACGGAGTAAATTGGCTGTGGTCGAAATCAGCGAACTTCTGAAAGAAGCAAGAGACCGAACCAACTTACTCCGGAAAAGTCTCCCCAGCGAGATTGATCCCGTATCGTTGTCACGTGTAAAGCTTTCATTCAAGCCACTAGCCTACCGGGAGACCCTCATCTGGAGAACGGAGGAACTGGCCCGATGTGCATGCGATCTCTATGAGCGCGGCGATCTCGGCGCTGCCGTTGTGCTTACGCGAGCTGTAACGGAATGTGCAGCGGCATGTTGGTATGTCATGGTTCAAGTCCGCGACTTCTCACCGGAGGCTTACAGTAGCCTTAATTTAACTTTTGATAGGCTGGCCTTGGGCGCAAGGAACAATCCAGATATGCCAAAACCAATTCATGTTGGTGACATGATACGGGAAGTCGACGAGAAGATACCCGGCTTCAAGGATCGTTATGGTGACCTGAGCGAGTTCACGCACCCAAACTGGTCAGCCACTACTTTGCTTTACTCACTTATCAACGAAGAAACCAAAATGATGTCATTCGGGAGCAATCCGAGAGCTTCCAACTGGCCTGCCACACTTGGTCTCAAGGCTCTGACTGGTTCGTTGGGCATCTTCGAATACGCATACAATCAGATCGCTGACTTAATGCCCATCTATGTCGAAGCTTGTGAGAAGGCTATTCCTGCGGAATTATAATATCGTTCGCAGATATTCAGCGAGAAATGGTGCTGCCAGAGAGGATCGAACTCTCGACCTCTCCCTTACCAAGGCCACCGGTGTATTTTGTAAGGGGTTGAGGCTCAAGAAACTTTCCCTTTTTTGGTTTCACTCTCCCCCGTAATTCTCCCAGGCAGCGCATTGATGGTGTGCGCGAGTTCGTCGACGTTCACGTGCGCATAGCGGAGCACCATCTTCACGCTTTTCCAGCCACCTAGCTTCATCAGGGCGCCGAGGTCGCGGTTTGCCGCGTAGTGCCAGGTCGCCCACGTGTGCCGGCAGTCATGCACTCGAAACTTTTCAATTCCTGCCCGCCTGCAAGCGCTCTGGAAGGCGGTTGAGATACGAGAGCCTGCGGAACTGTCGGAAACGCGCCGTGGCCTGCTGTAGGGCTTCCCGTCGTCGGTGCGGAACACTTCCCCATCGCGATGTGAAAGGTTTGCCAAAGCGGCGACGACGCGCGGGTGAAGCGGGATACCGCGGGCCTCACCATTTTTCGATCGGGGAATGGTAAGATGGTTACGGCCGAGGTCGATGTGTTTCCAATCAAGCCAAAGCAGTTCGCCGATGCGCGCGCCGGTGTAGAACAACGCCATGAGGAGCGGCTTCAGGTGAATCGCGGCTGCGGAGATCAGTGCGTCGGCTTCGACCAACCTGAGCCAACGAACGACTCCTGGGGTTGGCGAAGGCCTCCGCACTATCAGGGGTTCACACCACTTGCGCTCAGCGGCATGCCGGATCACCGCCACCACCGGTGTCATGAACTGACGATTGCGGGTGGCAGGCTTTGCAGTGGGAAACAGCTTCGCGGCGCCCCGCTCAATAGCATCGAGGTCGATCTTGGCTAAAGGCGTGATGCCGAAGTGTCTTATGATCGGAGGCATGAACCGCTTTTCGCCACCGGTCTTGTACCGGCCTCCGATTTCCATGTAGCTCACGGCTGCCTCGGCGAAGGTAACGACAGCACGACGGCCGTGGATCGATTCGGTAAGAGCTTCCGCTTCTCGCTTCGCACAGATTTCTTCGGCGGCTGCTCGGTTGCTAGTGCCAGTGCTTTCTTCAATGCGGATTCCCCGGACAGTGCCGCGCATGATCCAGTTTGGGCTGTTAGGCCGCCGTTTGAGTTTGAGGGACATGGTGAAACCTCATAGAGGGCCTGGACGTCGGCCGGTGAGAACACGATGCACTTGCCCATGCGGCGGCCGATGCCGCGTTGTCGAGCAATGCGAAGGATTGAATCGGCACTGAGCGGAAAGACGATGTTGGCAAGCTGGGCAGCAGTGCGGAATTCGGGTGCAGTGGCCATCAGTCGACCTTCTCGAGGACAGCCGGCTTTTTTTCCCCGGCGGCCGCAGCTTGGAGCGCGAACGCAACCCGGTCGATCAGCGTCCGGCAATCGATAATCAGGAGCGACGACTCAGGCGGGAGCCGTGGTGACACAAACGGCCGGTCGGCCCGGACGTTTTCAAGTCTGCCGGGCTGAGTTCGGTTCGTGAAAACCAGCCAGGTCTCCCCTTCATGGAAGGGCTCACCCGGGTTCCGGTAGCGAGGACCGAAGGCAATCCGGTTGCGGCGCTCCTCGTCGGTTTCATCACCATGAGGGGGAAGCGGCGGCCCGCCGGCGTCAGTGAAGCTCATCGCCGTCTCGAGAGCCATATTGGCAGGAATTCCCCATCTGGTGATTTCCACCATGACCGCGACGCGCAGGGTGGTACGCCACGAGAGCCGCGTAAAATTTGATCGGCCTCGAGCGCCTGGCAAGTCGACTTCGCGAAGATTGAGCAAGCCGGCGGCCTGCCACTTGCGGAGGAGCGGCGCCGAGGCTCTGCTGCCGAGTGCAGCAATTTCAACTGTAAATAGCGGCTTATCGGGCTCGAACGGGTGAGTCATGCCATAGACATACATCGTATTTATAACAGGAGCAACGAAATAAATACACTGTAAGCGTAAATAACATACCCCCACCCCGAATTTCGGCTTATTGCGTGCGCAGCTCCCACACCGGTCCGCGAAGGCGGCGATCCCAAAGAATCGATCCCCCGCCGCCCCCTCACCACTTCATGATAGCGCCGCCGATCACTGGATCTCCGGCACAAGCACCATGCCATTCCGCATGGCTCGAGCCGCGTGCCATTCTTCGAGCGTGAGCACCGCCTTGTTGCGAAAGGGTTCAGGCATCGGCGCTGATTGGCTGGCTCGTAACTCCTGTTCCACTCGCCAATAGTCGGCGAACTCGGGGTGCTGAGGACCTTCGGCGTCCACCTCAGGCTCGCGATCTTCATTGATTCCCTCATCGTCGCATTGAGCACCTTCGTCCTCGCAACAGGGCTCGGCGCCATCGTGCTCGTCCTCGCAATCGTTGTTATCGCTCGCGCCCCACATGGTCTGCCAATCAAAATTATTCAGGCTCCCGAGCGATGGTTCTTTATCGGCATCATCTTGCTCGTAGTCTGCACTGGTGCAGAAGCGGCCCCACAAATCCTGATCGATGTTGGCTGACAAGCTGCCGAGCGACGGCTCGCCATCACCACCGTCTTCGTCATCGGCCTCGTCAAGATCGTAATCTTCACTGGTGCCCATGGACCAGCGCGACTGGCTGTTCGCGTCCAAGCTTCCCAATGAGGGCTCGCCATCGCCGTTGTCCTCGTCGTTGCCTTCGTTCTCGAGGTCAGGGTCAGGGTCGAAAAAGTCGAGCGCCCCAATCAGACGCTCGATCTCTGTTTCGATGATTTGCCGAATAGCTTGAGGTGTAATTTCAGGCGCGGGTTCGCTATGATGCTCAACAGCCATGTTGGCCTCCGATGAAGGTTGACGCGGTTAGAGCCGGGCAAGTGTTTGCGCACTTGTTCGGCTCGCTATTTTATAATATCATGTGTTTCCCAATGTCAATTAATAATATCAAGAAACCTAGAGGCCGTCCTAAGGTGGCCAGTGAGGCCGTCATGGTCCGTATGTCAGCGACCCTGCTTGAAAGCCTCGATGCCCACATTGCAAAACGAAAAGAGCCCATTGGTCGCCCCGAAGCCATCCGCCGCCTTGTCGAGCTGGGGTTGAAGAAGGGGCGAAAGGTGTAAGGCTGAGTGCTATGACGGACGACGAGATAGCTTCAGTTTTTTATACCGGTTTCATCAAGAGTGTTATCGATGAGGATTTATGGGCTGACGGCCATCGGCCCTTACTCGCACACTACACATCGATCCCGAGTTTGGAGAAAATTCTCAAGACAAACGAAATCTGGTTTTCGAATCCCTTATTTATGAACGACTTGGAGGAGATGAGATTTGGGCTGAATACCGCTCGCGACAGTTTCCTAGTAAGCGATGAGGTTGAGAAGGCCTTAGGGACCCCACATCGACGAGATGTCGCCCAGAATGCGTATCTGCACTATCACAATAAGTTTGATGCGGATGATGCAATCAATGTTTCTA
>JBGTNZ010000003.1:0-4187 GCA_041742805.1 Aestuariivirga sp. | reverse complement strand
ATGTTGGATTGTGGACGGCGATTGCGGTGGCGTCGCTGTCGCTCGTTGCGGCGCGGCTGTTTCGCGAAACTCCGTACGGACTTGCGGCGCGGGCCACCGCCAATGACGAGCGGGGTGCTGCCGCAGTCGGTGTCGATAACCGCACGGTGCGGCTTTCCGCCTGGGTGCTGAGTGTTGTCGTCGTCATGGCGGCGGGGGCGGTGATGGCGCAGTTCCTCGGCGCGTTTTCGCCGCGGGATTTTTATTTCGATCTCGGTTTCACCATGCTGGCCATGCTGATCGTTGGCGGCATGAATTCATCGCTGGGCGCGCTGGCGGGCGTTGCAGTCACCATCGTGGTGATCGAAGTGATCCGCCGCTTCGAAGGAGGTGGAACGGTTTTCGGTTTTGAGTTGCCGGTGCTGTTCGGCCTGACGCAAGGGGCGCTGGCGATTGCGATGATCGCGATCATCTGGCGAAGGCCCGATGGATTGTTCGGCAAGCGCGAGCTCAACCTTTTGCGCCAGAGGGCCGCGATCGGGCCAGCGCCTGAGCCTATCGAAGCTGTTCGGAAGCAGCCGATTGTCACGCAAGATTTGACGCGGCGCTATGCGGGCGTGCTTGCGGTGAACCGCATGTCGCTGCAGTTTGAGGCGGATGCGATCACCGGCATCATCGGACCCAACGGCGCGGGGAAGACGACGCTGCTCAATATGATCGCGGGCGATCTCAAGGCGAGCGGCGGCAGCGTTTCCATCGGCGTTCCGGTCCAGGGTCACGGTGCCTTCCGCTTCGCGCGCAACGGCGTGGCGCGGACGTTTCAGAATATCCGCATCTTTCCGCGCATGACGGTTATAGAAAATGTGGTGGTGGCGGCGCGCCAGGTTGAACCCGATCTGATCGCAGCGGAAGCGGCGGCGATGCGGGAACTTGCCCGTATGGGGCTCGACAAATTTGCCAACCGCATGGCGGCGGAATTGGCCTACGGCCTCAGGCGGCGGCTGGAAGTGGCGCGGGCGCTGGCGCTCAAGTCGCGCTTCCTGCTTCTCGACGAGCCGGCCGCTGGGATGAATGCGGTTGAAACGGCGGAACTTGTGGCGATCCTTGCCGCCGTGCGCGCCGAGCGGCGGATCGGCATCATTCTTATCGAACACGATATGCGCCTCGTTATGAATTTGTGCGAGCGCATTATCGTCATCGATCATGGCCGGGTGATCGCCGATGGAACGCCGGCTGAAGTGCAGAAAAACCCCGCGGTGATCGCGGCCTATCTCGGCAACCGCCGTGCCCGTGCCTTGAATGCTCAACCCGTAAACTGAAGGAGAACTGGATATGAACAAATTCTATCGCCTCCGCTACGCCGCGATGGGCGCGGCCGTGTTCGCCATGACGGCTACGGCTGCGTTCGCCGAGGAGATTACCATCGGTGCCGCGACCGCCCAGACCGGCGGCCTCGCTCCTTTCGACCAGCCGGCGCTCAAAGGCTTTCGCATGGCGATTGACGACCTCAACGCGAAAGGGGGCCTTGGCGGCAAATACAAGGTCAATCTGATCATCAAGGACACACGCTCGGATACGGCGCAGACGGCGACGGTCACGCAGGAACTGGTCGATGCGGGTGCGAAGATCATGATCACGCCCTGTGATGCCGATCCCTCGATCTCGGCAGGGCAGATCACCCAGCCGCTGGGCATTCCCACGCTCACGCTGTGCGGCTCTGCGCCTGTTCTCACCGGTGCTGTCGGCGATGTCATGTTCGGCACCTATCCTGCGGACAACGTGCAGGCGACGGCGGTTGCCGACTTCGCGATCTCCGAAGGTAAGAAGAAAGCTTACATCCTAATCTCGCCCGATTCCGCCTACACCGCGAACCTGCCGGAATATTTCGCAACGGTGTTCGAGAAGAAGGGCGGCAAGGTGGTGGGCCGGGGAACCTTCACCATGGGTGCGCCCGATTTTTCCGCCGAGGTCACCAACATCAAGGGATTGGCCGAGCAGCCCGATGTCATCATGACGGCCGCCTATGAGCCGGATTTTCCCGCCTTCCTTCAGCAGCTTCGCGCCGCTGGCGTCATGACCCCCGTCTATGGCGCGGACGCCATCGGCACGCCGACGATCAAGGGTCTCGGCAATCTGGTGGAGGGCGTGCTGTACACGGCCGCTGGCTATGCGGAACCGGGCAGCAAGCTTGAAACCTTCAACGCGGCCTTCACGAAATATGCGGGCCATGCGCCGGAGTCGACTTATGAAGTGAATGGTTATGAGATCGGACTGATCCTGGACGCGGCGGTCAAGGCCGCGGGCTCGGATGATCTCAAGGGCATCCGCGATGGCATCGCCAATCTTAAGGACTTTGAAGGCATCACCGGAAAGATCACCTATGCGGGAACCAACCGGATGCCGATCCGCCCGGTGGCGTTGATGCGCTATGAAGGCGGCGAGCCGAAGCATGTCAAAACCTTGATCCCGGACGCAGCCGACGTTCCTGCTCCGTGATGCTTTCGGTCGAGGCCTTGCGCATCCGTTATGGGGAGGTCGAGGCGGTGCGCCGCGTCGACCTCACCGTTGGACGGGGCGAAATCGTGGCTCTTGTCGGCGCCAATGGCGCTGGCAAGAGTTCGACTCTGGGGGCAATCGCGGGACTCGTGCCGGCAGCGTCGGGGAAAGTTTTCTTTGATGGCGCGGAGATCACCGGGCTTTCTCCGGAGACAATTGCGCGGCGGGGCATCTCTATGGTTCCGGAGGGACGGCGGATATTCGCGAGTCTCAGTGTCGCCGACAATTTACGCTTGGGCGGTGCGGCCCATCTCTCGCCTGCAGCCGCGAAGACGCAGGAAGAAGAGATGCTGGTGCTGTTTCCAATTCTCCGGCGCTACTATCGCAGCAAGGGTGGCAATCTTTCCGGCGGCGAGCAGCAGATGCTGGCGATTGCCCGGGCGCTCATGGCGAAGCCCAGAATGCTGCTGCTTGATGAACCGTCGCTGGGCCTTGCGCCGCAGATGATCGATACGGTTTTCGATCTCATCGCCGGCTTGCGCGAGAAGGGTCTCACGATTCTCCTCGTGGAGCAGAACGTGGCGCTGGCGCTGGAGATTGCCGATCGCGCCACGGCTCTTGCCAATGGCGAGGTGGCGCTGGCGGGCACGGCAAAAGAGTTGGCGGCCTCCGATCTCGTGCGCCAGGCCTATCTCGGAGCCTGACCATGATCATGCAGCAGATCATCAACGCCATCAGTTTAGGCGGCATCTACGCGCTGCTGGCGCTGGGCTTGGCGGTGGTGTTTTCCATTGTCGGCCTCATCAACTTCGCCCATGGCGAGCTGATGACCGTCTCGGGCTATGCGCTGCTGGCCTCGCTGTTGTTCGGGTTTCCGTTTCCCGTGGCCGTGCTCGTGGCAATCGCCTGCGGCGCGTTTGCGGCGTTGGCGATGGAGCGCGTGGCGTTCCGCCCAATGCGCGGCGCCAGTGTCACAAGCCTGCTGCTGACCAGTTTCGCCATCTCCAGCCTGCTCAAGGTGCTGTTTCAGAATGGCGTATCGG
Organism: Aestuariivirga sp.; assembly: GCA_041742805.1. GTDB lineage: Bacteria > Pseudomonadota > Alphaproteobacteria > Rhizobiales > Aestuariivirgaceae > Aestuariivirga. The sequence goes on along the minus strand of JBGTNZ010000003.1, from coordinate 669 downwards.
CCAGGCCGCAAGCCGTGGCGATGCCGGACTGGATGACGGGCGCTTTTTTTATCGGCGACATGACGGTGGGCGTGGGGCCGGTGATTTCCATCACGGTGTCGGTGGTGGCCCTCATCGCGCTGCAAATGTTCCTGAGCCGCACGGTGACGGGTACAGCGATGCGCGCGGCGGCCGAGGATTTCGATGTGGTGCGCCTCATGGGTATCCCGGCGAACCGCATCATCGCCACCGCCTTCGTGCTGTCCGGATTACTGGCGGGACTGGCCGCCATGTTGTGGATCGCCCAGCGCGCCTCAGTCGACCCGCTGATGGGTTTCACGCCGGTGCTGAAAGCCTTTATTGCCGCCGTCGTTGGCGGGCTCGGCAGCCTGCCAGGAGATGTCGCCGGAGGTTTTCTGCTGGGGGTGATCGAGGTTCTGCTGCAGGCCACGCTGCCGGCGGGGCTTGCTCCCTATCGCGACGCCATGGTGTTGTCCGGCGTCATCGCGGTGCTTCTGATTCGGCCTGAAGGCTTAATTCCGGCAGTGCGTTCCCAGCATAACTGATTTTATCGATTCTCCAGGAGTTCCCAGCGTGATCCCGAAGCTCAATGTCGTGCCCTTCGTCAGCGTCGATGGCATGATGAAGCTTGTGCTCAGCATCGGCATCGAGAGGTTTCTCATCGAACTT
>JBGTNZ010000002.1:0-4691 GCA_041742805.1 Aestuariivirga sp. | reverse complement strand
GTGCAGACGTCGAGACATTGGGGTGACAAAGGCAATCGCTCGGTGGACAATGGCAACGATAACCTGGTGACCGTGTGCAAAAACGCGGCGGGCAAGGGAATTACCATCTTCGCGATCGCCTACGACATTACGGCGGCAGCGGTCACCAAACTTCTCAAGGAGTGCTCAGGCTCGAATTATTTCGAGGCGAATACGGGAGAAATCGATGCCGTGTTCGCTGCCATCACGGAACGGATCAAAAAGTCGACGCTGCACATAACCAAGTAGATCTATCGCCCGATTTTGGAAAGATCGTAAGGCGTGGTCTGGTAGACCTCGTTGATCCAGTTTCCGAACAGCAGATGGGCGTGGCTGCGCCAGCGGTTCTCAGGCTGAGTTTTGGGGTCGTTCTTCGGAAAGTAATTCGCGGGGATGCCGACTGGCCGGCCGGCGTTCACATCGCGCCAATATTCCTCGCTCAGGGAATGAGTGTCGTATTCTATGTGGTTGAACATATAGAGCGAACGATGCGGCTGATCGTTGATGAGGCAAAGCCCCGCTTCGTCGGACTCGATCAGCACCTCCAGACCCTTGCCCTCCGGCAAATCCTTGCGAAGATTTTCCGTCCAGCGCGAAACCGGTATTGAAAAGTCATCCGAGAAGCCGCGGAGATAAGGCGAAGCGGGGTTGAGGTTACGGTGACGATAAACGCCGAAGGCTTTCTTCGGCAGGGAATGTTTCGGCACGCCGTGAAAATGATGCAGCGCCGCCTGCGCCCCCCAGCAGATATTCATGGTCGAATGCACGTGGGTTTGGGTCCAGTCGTAGATACGGGCGAGTTCATTCCAGTAGGTGACGTCCTCGAAGTCGAGGAGTTCCACGGGCGCTCCGGTCACGACCAGGCCGTCGAACTTCTGCGAGGCGACATCGCGCCAATCGCTATAGAAGGCGATCATGTGCTCAGCGGAGGTGTTCTTCGGCGTGTGGTTGCCGATCTTTATCAGAGTCAATTCCATCTGCAGCGGCGTTGCGCCGATGAGGCGGGCGAACTGCGTCTCGGTCCTGATCTTGTTGGGCATCAGATTGAGGAGGCCGAAGTGCAGCGGCCTGATGTCCTGACGCAGCGCCGTCGCCTCGGTCATCAGCATCACGCCCTCGTTTTCAAGCGTCTGGCGGGCGGGAAGATCGTTGGGAATGCGGATGGGCATGGCTAGCGCCGGTCGATGGCGCTGGACAGCAGTTTGATGAAGTCCGCATCCGAGGCCACGCCCGGCACGTCTTTCATTTGCACCGTGTAGCCGAAATTCCTGGCGATCGCCGCATAGAGGGGCGTCCGGTGTCCGAGCAGTTGCTCGAAACCCCACACGGCGAAGCCGTCGGGATCGACATCATCGTCGTTCCCAATATTGTTGAGCGTCTTGTACTCGGCCCATTTAGCGTCGAGAAAGGCAGGCTGATAATACATGGGCTTGGGATTCTTGCGAAAACGCTCGACCAGCATCTGCGTGTGCTGAGGATTGCCTTCGATATAAAGCATCAGAGTATTGGCCGCGAGGCACTTGAGTACGGGATCGTCCGCGCTGGAGGGATCGACGACCTCGCACAGGCTGCCGCCGGAATCGCAGACAAAGTGCGTGTACTGATAAATGTCGTGAGTGCGTCCGATGAATTCCGGCACGTCGAGGAGGGCGCTGATCTCCGCCTCGCGGTGCTGTTTCTGGCGGCGCTTGTATTCGGTGAAGGAAATGCCGCCCTTGGCCGGGTTGCCGGGCTTGCCGAGATAGGTCGAGAGGGGACTTAAATTGTCGAAGGTCAAATTGGAGCAGATATAGATCGAATCCGACAACAGCAGATCGCGCAGGAACGGAACCCGCATGGCCTCGCGCTTGAAATTATCGACGATGTGCTCGCCCATGTAGCGCGTGCCGATCCGGTAATCGACGGAATATTGGAACCAGCCGCCGTTCAGCAGCACTCTCGCCAGGGTGGACTTGCCCACACCGGACATGCCGAATATGGTCACGGCCTTCGATGGCCAATCCCGGAAATCCTTGCCCGATGTGAAGCGCATGGCCGCTCTTAGCCGATGCGGCGGCGTCCGGGCAACCAGCCTGATATTTTGTGGAAGAACATGTTTGCAACGGGCCCCGCGACCGAAACCTGGTATGAAGCCACCGCGCAGCGCGGCCAACCCCGGGCGCCGCTCACCGGTGAGGTGGAGGCCGATGTCTGCGTGATCGGCGGGGGTCTGGCGGGGCTGACCTCGGCGCTTGAACTGGCGCGGGCGGGCAAGCGGGTGGTCTTGCTGGAAGCCAGGAACATCGCCTGGGGCGCATCGGGGCGCAATGGCGGCTTTGTCTCAAACGGTTTTGCCTTGGGCCTTGATGAGATTGCCTTGGCCGCCGGTCTCGATGGCGCGAAGGCGGTGTTCAATCTCTCGCGGCTTGGTACCGAGCTCGTGCGCCGCGAAGCATCCGAGGTCGATGGCACTAAGGCTGGCGACGGCTGGATCGCGGCCCGGCGTTATGACAGCGGCTCGACGCTCAGGGTTTATCGGGAGCGGCTCGAGCGCGTGTTCGGCGATGAGCGGCAGTTTCTCGATACGGAAGAAACGCGGACGAGACTCAACTCACCCCGGTATTTCCAGAGTCTTTATGATGCTTCCGCCTTCCATGTGCATCCGCTTCGTTACGCCCTTTTGATCGCGCGCCGGGCGGAGGCGGCGGGCGCCCTGCTGCATGAGCAGTCGTCCGCGCTGGAACTTTCGGGTTCCTCGGGCAACTGGATGGTCCGCACCGCCCACGGCCGCGTGCGGGCCGCGCACGTGGTCCACACCGTGTCGGCACTGGATCGGACCATTCACTCGCCCACGGGGCGCGGTGTGTTGCCGGTTGCCACCTATGTGGCGGTAACCGAATCCTTGCAGCAGGATGCCATCCGTACCCAAAGTGCCGTCTCGGATTCGCGCCGGGCCGGAAATTATTTCAGGCTCGTCGGCGAGGGCCGCATCCTGTGGGGCGGAGCCATCACCACGCGCCTTACAGAGCCGGCGCGGCTGGCCGAGCGCATGCGGCGCGACATGCTGTCAGTCTTCCCGCAGCTTGGCAAACCCCGGGTGGACTATGCCTGGGCTGGGCTCATGGGTTATGCCCGCCATAAGATGCCGGTGATCGGCGGCGATGGCGAGGGTCGCTGGTGGGCCACCGCCTTCGGCGGCCATGGCATGAACACCACAGCGATGGCTGCAATCCTGCTGGCCCGCGCCATTGCCCATGGCGATGACGAGTACCGGAGGTTCGCTCCTTTCGCCCCGCAATGGGTGGGCGGGCCGTTCGGGCGGGCTGGCGTCCAGTTGAGCTACTGGTGGATGCAGTTTCGCGACCGGCTGGACGAACTGAAGCGCCCCGCGCCGGCCTAAGGTTTCCTAACAAATTCTTTAGATGTTTAGCGGCATTGTCCGCGAATCCGGGAGGTGTTCCGGGCTTGTCGAAGTAGGTTCGGGCCGCTATAAGCCCGCGCCACGAGTGGGGGCCAAAGAGAGTCATGATGACGATGGAAGTCGACGGCGTCTATCGACCCAGGGACGGCGAGCCGTTCATGAAAGAACGGCAACGCGAATACTTCCGGGCAAAATTGCTCGCCTGGAAAGAAGATATCCTGAAGGAAAGCAAAGAAACCATCGCGCATCTTCAGGAAGAGAACCACGTGCTGCCCGATCTGGCCGACCGTGCCTCCTCGGAGACAGATCGCTCGCTTGAATTGCGCACCCGCGACCGCCAGCGCAAGCTCATCGCCAAGATCGATGCCGCGCTGAAGCGGATTGACGACGGCACTTACGGTTATTGCGAGGAAACGGGCGAACCCATCAGCCTGAAGCGCCTCGACGCCCGCCCCATCGCCACACTCTCCATCGAAGCCCAGGAACGCCACGAACGCCGCGAGCGCGTGTACCGGGACGATTGACTATCCGCTCTTTACCGCAAGGGCTTCGTCGAGCAGAGCTTGCGAACCCGCGGTGATGACGTTGCCGCCTTTCGTGGCATCGCCGCCGGTCCATTCCGCATAGACGCCGCCCGCGCCGGTGACGATGGGGAGCAGGGGAGCGATGTCGTAGGCTTGCAGATTGGCGTCCATGGCGATGTCGATATGGCCTGCCGCCATCAGCGCGAAGAAATAAGCATCCCCGCCATAGCGGGTCAGCTGGGCCATTCCCCGCAATTGCTCGAAACCTGCGTGCCGGCAGTAATGCTCAGGCGCCGTGGTGCCGATGGTGGCGGCGGCAAGCCCGACACCGGTCCGGGTGCGGATCGCCTGGGTGGCTCCTCGATGGTCGAGCCAGGCCCCTTCCGGGTTGCCGTAGAACATGTCGCCCACGAAGGGCTGGTTCATCAACCCGAGCATGGGCTTTTCCTCGAAGTTCAAGCCGATGAGAGTGGCCCAGGTGGGCATGCCGCAGACGAAAGAGCGGGTGCCATCCACCGGATCGAGTATCCAGGTTTAGCCCGAGCGGCCTTCCTTTATCCCATATTCCTCGCCGTTGATGCCGTGGCCGGGATAGCGCTCCTCGATCATCTTGCGGATGACCCGCTCGCCTGCCCTATCACCTTCGGTGACGGGGTCCCACAGAGGCCCGGCCTTTACGTCGATTGGGGCGTTGCGCCGGAAGTGGGGAAGGATTTCGTTGGCGGCCGCCTCGGCGAGAGCAATCGCAA
>JBGTNZ010000001.1:0-7011 GCA_041742805.1 Aestuariivirga sp. | reverse complement strand
CGATGGCCGCACTCTCCGGCGACAGCGGCGCCAACTCGTTGAGGGAGAAATTAGAGCTTTAATCCCCCGCCGGAGAGTGGTGGAAAGGCCTTGCGCATAATCGTCGTTGTGCACGGTTGCGACATCCAGCCCTTCAAGCGCTGCTGTAATTCTGTCCGCCTCATGTCCCGTTACGACGATAACCTGGTCAAGCGGCCACGACCGGACCGCCTCCACCGTTCGCCGGATCAGCGGCGCGCCCCGGAGATCGGCCAGCAATTTGTTGGAGCCCATGCGTGTGGAGCTTCCCGCCGCCAGCACGATCGCCGTGATTCGCGGGGCTTCATTCGCCAAGGCGCAAGGTCCGTATCATCTCCGCCATGATGGAGATGGCGATTTCGGCAGCGCCCTTGGCGCCGATGGCAAGCCCAATGGGGCCGTGGATCCGGGCGATTTCCGCTTCGGCGAAACCTTTTGCTGCAAGGCGCGCCACCCGCGCGGCTTGCGTCTTCTTCGATCCCAACGCGCCAATGTAGAACACATCCGATTTAAGCGCCGCGAAAAGCGCCGGGTCATCGATCTTCGGATCATGGGTCAGCGCCATCACGGCGGTGCGCGCATCGAGTCCCATTTGCGGAATGATCTCATCCGGCCATTCGACATGCAGCGCCACGCCGGGAAAACGCACGCCGGTGGCGAAAGCGCCGCGAGGGTCGACCACGATCACATCATATCCCGCCTGTTGCGCCATGGGGATGACGGCTTGCGCGATATGGACAGCGCCAATGATTAACAGCCGGAGCGGCGGATTGTGGATATTGACGAAGCAATCGTCGTGCATGCCCGATTGATCGAAACGGAAGGCTTCCTCAAGTCGCGGGCCGAGGGGATCGGCGGCGGCAGCGGAGCGTGGCACGATACGCTGCTCGCCGCTCTCGAGATGCGTTATCATCGCCACCGCCTGGCGCTTCTCCCGCGCCTGCAAAAGCTGCTCCAGAATGGCGCGCTTCATTCCGTCAGCGGCTCCACATAGATGCCGATGCGGCCGCCGCAGGCGAGACCCACTTTCCACGCCGTCTCGTCGGCCACGCCGAAGTCGAGAAGCTTAGGGTTGCCCGATTGAATGATATCGAGAGCCTCCGTCACCACAGCACCTTCAACACAGCCACCGGAAACCGATCCAATGAAATTGCCGTCGCCATCGATCACCAGCTGGCTGCCCACGGGCTGCGGTGCTGAACCCCAGGTTTTGACCACCGTGGCGATGGCGACCCCTCGCCCCGCCTTAAGCCACTCCGCCGCCTGTTCGAGGATCGCCCGCTCGGATGCTGGCATCGCCATCAGATCACCTGGCGGGGCGCTGCGGTTTTTGCATCGCCCGTGTTCGGTGTGCCGGTGCGTTCGATCAACAGTAAATGAACTTCGCCATTTGCCACCGGCCGATGCTCCACGCCCTTCGGCACAATGAAGATCTCGCCGGGTTGCAACTTTACGGTTTGATGCCGCAGCTCAATATCAAGCTCGCCCTTGACCACCAGGAAAAAGTCATCAGTATCATCGTGCTTGTGCCACACAAAGGGTCCTTCCAGCTTGGCCACCATGACATCAAGGTCATTGTACTGGGCGACTGTCCTTGGTCTGTAACGGTCGTCAAATGAGGCAAGCTTTTCCGCCAGATTAATTTTTTTGAGCTGCATGCCCCAATCCTTCCCTGTTGACAGCAAAGATGAAACCTTTGCCTGTTTCAGGCGTATATGCCTTAGGATTCACTATCAAGTCGAGGCCGCCATGCTCCGCGCCGTTGTCCTCATGCTGCTCCTGCTTATTGCCCCAGCCGCTGGCCTTGCGCAGACCGTGAGCGATGCCGACCGAACTGAATTCCAGCGCGTTATCTCCGGTCAGATCGAGGCTTTCAAGGCCGACGATGGCGTCAAGGCCTATGGCTTTGCCGCACCCAATGTGCAGCAGGTGTTCCCCACCGTCGATATCTTTATGCAGATGGTGAAGCGGGGCTATCAGCCTGTTTACCGGCCGCAGAGTTTCCGCTTCGGGGAAACGGGCGACGACCCCCTCGGCCGACCCTCCCAGAAGGTTACTCTCATCGGCCCGGACGGCAAGACTTACGAGGCGCTCTATTCCATGGAGCGCCAGCCTGACGGCACGTGGTTGATTCAGGGCTGCACAATACTTGAGATTCCGGGGCTCGACGCCTAAGACCCTTGATAGTTGACAAAATCAAATAGTATGCTTGACTGAGTCAATTATCGGGGGCGGCATCATGCAGGCTAGTCTTGTCAGCGCCGAAGCGATCGGCAAGGTCCGGCGCTTCAACCGTTTCTATACAAAACAGGTTGGCTTGCTTGACGAGCATCTCGCTCAATCGGGCTTTTCGCTTGCCGAGGCCCGCGTGCTGTATGAATTGGCCAACGCCCCGGGCCAGCCGCAAGAGATCGCCGGGCGGCTCGGGCTTGATCCCGGTTATCTCAGCCGCATCCTCAACGGCTTCGTCAACCGCAAGTTAATCAAGCGCCAGCGCGAGAAGAACGACCTGCGCCGTATCAACGTTGTATTGACACGAGCCGGGCAAACGGCGTTTTCCGATTTGAACCTGCGCGCTTCCCAGGCCGCCGCCCAGTTCTTGTCTTCGCTACCCGCCGCCAACGCAGCCACGGTTCTCGAAGCCATGACGGCAATTGAAGCCAATCTGACTCCAGACCTACCGGCGGCGGAGCCCATCGCGCTTCGCGGCCTAAAAGTCGGGGATCTGGGCTGGATCGCCCACCGTCAGGGTCTTCTCTACTCGCAGGAATACGGATGGGACCACACCTATGAGGCTCTGGTCTCGAAGATCGTGGCGGAGTTTGTTCTGAAATTTGATGCGCTGCGGGAGAATTGCTGGATAGCGGAGCGCAACGGCCATATTCTGGGTAGCGTGTTTTTGGTTAAGGAAAGCGAGAGCGTTGCGAGGCTTCGACTTCTTTATGTCGAGCCCGGAATGCGCGGCTCGGGGATCGGCCGCACGCTGGTTCAGCAATGCACGGCTTTCGCGCGGCGCGCCGGTTACCAGCGAATTGTGTTGTGGACCCAAAGCATCCTTACCGCCGCGCGCCATATTTACCAGAAAGAGGGCTATGGGCTTGTGAAAAGCGAACCGCACCGAAGTTTCGGCTGCGATCTCGAGGGGGAAACCTGGGAACTGGGTTTGTGAGTTCATCTGGCTGAAACAGCCTTGCTTCGTTAGTTTCTGCCCATGAGCGATTCGAGCCCGGCGCTGCACCCGAAAAGACTCCGTTGGGCCATCGCACCCGCGTTGCTGATCCTTGTTGCCGGAGGCGTTCTTGTGCTGATGGGCCGTGAACCCATCTGCAAATGCGGCTACGTCAAGCTCTGGCACGGAACCGTCTTCAGCGCTGAAAACTCCCAGCACATCTCCGACTGGTACACGCTCTCCCACATTATTCACGGTTTTTTGTTTTTCGGCGCCCTCTGGCTTGTTGCCTGGCGTTTGCCGATCAGCGTGCGCCTCGCCGTTGCAACGGCAATCGAAGCCGGCTGGGAAATCTTCGAGAACACGGACTTCATCATCAATCGCTACCGCGCGATGACGATCTCCCTCGATTACTACGGCGATAGCGTGCTCAATTCCGTCTCCGACATTCTCGCTATGATCCTCGGCTTCTATCTTGCCTCTCGCCTGCCGGTATGGCTCATCATTGTCCTGGCCCTCGCCATGGAGATAATTGCGGCCCTCCTCATCCGTGACAATCTCGCCCTCAACATCATCATGCTGCTCTGGCCGCTGGAGGCCATCAAAGCCTGGCAGGCCGGGTAGTCATCCAAAAGCGGGTTGCCTGCGCTTCACCGGCGAAGACTGGATGATTGACGTATTGGTCTGCGCAAAAGGCAATAGCTTGTCGATGATGCGCTCCAGTTCGCCGACATTGGCGACAAAGGCTTTGGCCACGAAACAGTCCTCGCCGGTGGTGCGGTCGCATTCCACGATTTCCGGAATGCCGGCTACAAGCCCCGCCACGCGCTGGAGTTCACCCATGGCGGGGCGGATGCGGATATAGGCGCCGATCGCGAGGCCGAGCGCTGCCGGGTCGAGCTTCACGGTGAAGCCTGCAAGGACGCCCAAATCTTCGAGACGGCTAATCCGGTCCGACGTGCTCTGGGGCGACAAGCCGATGAGCCGGGCGAGGTCCACAACAGGGGTTCGCGCATTGCGGTCGAGTGCGGCCACCAGGCGCCGGTCGAGTTCATCCAGAACGGCAGCGAAGTTTTTCTTGGGATTGGGCAATCTAACCTCCTATTCAGCGGATTATGGCGCGTAGAGGCTCCGATTACCAGTCTTATGGTTTTGGCGACCTGTCATCATCCGGCCATGCGCTCGCTGGAATCGTTGGTGAATCGTTTGCCGCCTCATGCCTATTTCATGGTGAGCGCGGTGTTCCATTACCTTGGTCCCTCTTTCGCCGTGCTCCTTTTCGCGCATGTGGGGCCGCTCGGCGTCGCTTGGCTTCGCATCGCCACTGCTGCCTTGTTCTTTGCGGCATGGCGGAGGCCATGGCATCTCTGGGCAACCGCCGATCGGCGAACCAAGGGCCTGATCGCGGCGCTGGGCGTCACACTCGCGCTGATGAATTCAACCTTCTATCTCGCCATCGACCGCATGCCGTTGGCGACGGTGGCGGCAATCGAATTCGTAGCGGTGATCGGCGTCGCAGCGATCGGCGTCCGCACCCTTCGCAACATCGTCGCACTCGCCGGGGCCGTGGGCGGTGTTATTCTGTTGACCGGCTTTCAGCCTTCCTCGGACTGGCTGGGCCTCGTATTCGCCGTGGCCAACGCCATCCTGTTTGCAGCCTATGTCGTACTGGGGCACGCCATCTCGAGGAGTTCCGGCGCTGGCGGCATTGGCCTGCTGGCCGCGGCGATGCTCGTGGCGATGGCCGTCGCGTTTCCCATTGGGCTTACGGAGTTGATCCCGGTGCTCTCATTTCCCATGCTTATTCTGGCAGGCGTCGGCGTCGGCGTTTCATCTTCGGTCATCCCTTATGTCTGCGATCAGTTGGCCATGGCCCGGCTGCCCCGCGCCACTTTCGCTCTCATGCTGACGCTTCTGCCAGCCACCGCCGCCCTGACCGGCACCGTCGTCCTGGGCCAGATACCGGAGTGGCTCGACATCGCCGGTATTTTTTTAGTCGCGGCCGGGGTTGGAATTCACCGGCCGGTTGCCTAGAGCGCCTTGCCGTATCGCGTGGCTCAAGGCTACTGTCGCGAGCAGGCGGAGGAAACTTCATGAACCCCAAAATCATCATCACTTGCGCCGTCACCGGCGCGGGCGACACCGTGGGCAAGCACCCGGCGATCCCCGTGACGCCGGAACAGATTGCCAATGCGGCACTTGAAGCCGCATCCGCTGGCGCCACCATCGTCCATTGCCACGTGCGCGATCCCAAGACCGGCAAGGGTGCCCGCGGTGTCCATCTTTATGCTGAAGTGGTCGAGCGCATCCGCGCGAAGAATAAAGATGTTATCATCAACCTCACCGCGGGCATGGGCGGCGATATGGAAATCGGCCCCGGGGAAACACCGATGAAATGGGGCCCGGGCACAGATCTTGTCGGCCCCGCCGAGCGCCTGTTGCACGTCAAGGAGCTTCGCCCAGAACTTTGCACGCTGGACTGCGGCTCGTTAAATTTCGGCGATGGCAATACGATTGTCGTACAAACCCCGGCTCAACTTCGCGAGCAAGCGAAACTTATCAAATCATACGGCGTGAAACCGGAAATGGAGATTTTCGACTCAGGCAACCTCTGGTTCGCGAAACAGCTTTGCGCCGAGGGACTAATCGATGACCCGCCGATGTTCCAGCTCTGCCTCGGCATACCCTGGGGTGCGCCCTATGACAGCGAGACCATGGTCTATCAGAAAGCCCAATTGCCACCGGGCGCCATCTGGGCGGCTTTCGGCATCGGCCGCAATGAGTTTCCGGCCGTGGCGCAGGCTGTCCTGCTTGGCGGCCATGTACGCGTGGGACTTGAAGACAATCTCTGGCTCCAACGAGGCGTTCATGCGTCCAACGGCGCCCTCGTGGAGAAAGCCGTGAAAATCATTGAACTCCTCGGCCCCAAAGTGGCGACCCCGGACGAAGGCCGGGAAATTTTGCAACTGAAGCCGAGAGCGTAACATGGGCGCGATCAAGACCGTCGGCATCGCCGGCACCGGTCTCATCGGCGCGGGCTGGACCGCCCGTTTGCTTATTCGTGGCATCAACGTCGTGGCCTACGATGTTCACCCCGGAGCGGAAGCAAAACTTCGCGCCGCTGTGAAGGTCGCGTGGCCGTCCATGGAAAAACTGTTGGGTAAGCCCAAGAGGAAAGGCAAACTCACTTTCACCACCGATCTCAATGAAATGGCGTCCAAAGCTGATTTCGTGCACGAGGCGGCGCCGGAGCGCGAGGCTCTCAAGATCAGGCTGTTCCGCGATATCGACGCCTTGGCACCTCCAGACGTGATTATTGCCTCCTCATCCTCCGGCTTCCTGCCGACACGGCTTCAGTCCGAATGCAAGCACCCCGAACGCGTCCTTATCGGACATCCGTTCAACCCGGTTTATCTGTTGCCTCTCGTAGAACTGGTGCCCGGTGAAAAGACTTCGGCGGCTGCCATGAACCGCGCCGCCATCTACTTCGAATCAATCGGCATGAAAGTGTTGCGCCTCAAAAAAGAAATCGACGGTTATATCTGCGACCGCCTGCAGGAAGCCCTGTGGCGCGAGGCGTTGAACATTCTCGACAAGGACATAGGCTCCACCGGCGACATCGACGATGCGCTTATCTATTCCGCCGGCATGCGCTGGGCCTTCATGGGTTCATTCCTCACCTATCATGTGGCCGGAGGCCCTGGCGGCATGCGTGATTTCATCAAGCAATTCGATCCAACGCTCGACCTGCCCTGGACCGATCTCAAATTCCCCAAATGGAACCCCGCACTTGAAAAACGCCTGGTTGAGGGCTGCGAAGCCCA